>NZ_JAKUFQ010000098.1:0-20363 GCF_022663475.1 Bacillus cereus group sp. BfR-BA-01382 | reverse complement strand
AAATAGCTTATGTTAGGATTGTTTCTTGTTTATTCTTCATTTTTAATATATTTATCCTTGATCATTTTTATATATTGTTTTCTTTCTGTTAGTTCAAATATAAATAATGCCTTTTTTATGTATGTTAAACCAACTTCATTAGAGTGCTGAACTTTCAATAAAATTGCACCTTTTTCAAAAAACAATTCACCTAATAAGTATAAAGTATTCATATTTATGGCTAATTTTATACCTATTTCACTATACTTAATCGCTTCTTCATATTGATTTGCAAGGTGTAGACATTTTGTTAACGTATGAATGAGTCTTAATTTGATTTCTTTTTCTCTAGGAAATTCTATCTTATTAAAATTAATTAAACTTTGTTTTAATATATTTATGCTTTTCTCATACTCTTCATTTTCTGCATGTATTATAGCAATTGAATTCATTATGCTTATTTCTTTTTCTGATAAAAAGTTACTACTACTTAAAGTTTGTTTTAGTGCTCTATTTAAAATGTCAAAAGCATTAATTGTTGCTCCATTTACATAATATATAGCAATCGCTTCATGCCATAATAGAAATTGTTTATCTTCTTTTGATTGGAAATTATTTTCGTTTTTCTCTTTTTTCACTATTTCGTAAAGCTCATTATATTTTTTTTGTTTCACACAATCTCTCATTACACATTTTACATTTTCAATATATTTTATTTTTTTATTTTTGGTCAGTGCAAATATATAATTTGGATCAATACCAAGTCTTTCAGATAGTTGATACAACAATATGCTAGATGGATAAATAATCCCTTTTTCTATCTTACTAATTTGGCTTTGTGAACATATTCCATGACATAATTCAGATTGTGACATATTTTTTTTCTTTCTAAGTTCTTTAATAATAATACCAAGATTGTAGAATTCCATCTTTCCTCCCTCAAATGTAACACTTTATGAGTATAAGAATATTTTCCAACTTTTAATGTAATGTAAAATTAGTATAGTTACAATTACTATTTATATGGATTTATAGTTTTTCACAAACTTGTATCACAATATGAGAAATTATTACAATAAAGTTCACTAATAACCAATGGGAGTTTTATTCATCACCACTGATTATTAGTCCACTCCAAGCAGGCGTTTACAGGTAGTTCGATTTCTTTGTCACAGCTAAATTTTGAGGTGAGAATCTTATTGCCCGCAAATAGCGAAATTAAAAGAAATAAATATGATTTTTGACCTTTATTTCTTTTAATAGTTTCTTTTGATTTTATATAAACAATTTCGAAGGGGCTTATTTTATGAAAAGAATATTAACCGAAAGAGAATTAGAAGTGGCTATTTATGTAGCAAAAGGATATACAGATGCAGAAATTTCCAGAAAAATATATGTTACCCCTAGAAGAATTTCAACGATAATTAATCATATTAAAGAAAAATGGCATATTAATTCTAGAGTGGAATTAGGTATTTTAGTTTATCATTATGGTTTTATAGATGCACCCTTATTTTCTAATAAGGAAATTCAGCTATGCAAAAAGGTTGTACAGTAGATAGCAGAATATAAAAAGGTTAGAGAATTAACTTCTCTAACCTTTTTATATTCAATATTAGCTTTTAAACAGCCCTAATGCTACCATTAATCCTGTTATCTGTTCAACCTTGTATAAACACAAAAAAGAATTAGCCCTTCCTACTTTTCAAAACTAGTTACAATTCTCTCTTTCATTTTCTGTATTACTTCACTGCTCAATACTTTTTGACCAGCAGGAAGTTTTAATATGGCAGCGGCACCTTTGCTAAGGTATATTTCTTGATCATTATTTTGATTTACTACCAATATTCCTTGCCCTTCAAATTCGAAATAACTAATATCTTTTGTTTCATTTGTATTATTTTTTATTGCTTTATATAATCCATATAAATCTTTACTTCTATTTTCTCCGCCCGTTCGAATCGGTTCAGTATCATTCGCAACAATTAGTCCTTCTGGCTGCTCACCCTTCATAATAAACCACAGCTTTTCATTTGTTGGTAATAGCAATTGCTTAAATTCAGAGCTATTTAAAATTTGCTGTGCTGGAATTGTTGCATAGATTGGTAACGAAAATGGAGATGTTGTTATTTTTTCAAAATTTAAATTTTCAGAAGAACTTCCCTTACTATATTGATAATCTTTTAATGCGATCGATTGTACTGATTCACTTTTATTTTTTGATGCATAACTAATTTTACTAGCGAAAATAATAACGGTCATTAAACACATGCACGGTATCACAAGCTTAAGTAGATTTCCCATTTATGAACCCCCGCTTTTAATATTATTAGTTTGCATGGATATTATAAACAGTTTCACTCCACCAAAAATTATTATTGTTATGGAACGTACTGAAATTATGATTATAATGATCACCATACCAAGGGTCCATGTACGTTATATAATCTGTTCCATTTGTCCCTTTATAAAATCCATCAAGTACTAGAAAGTGTCCGATGTTAGCTCCATTTTGCCACATAATGAGTACAATCATCGGCTGATTACTATTAATTTGACTTTTGAACCAATCATACGATTTTGCTCCAGAACTTATAGCTGAACTAACACCATATCCCGATAATCCATATTGTATTTCACGTGAAGTTGCAGGATTATTATATGATCCACCCTTAACATACCTAACGTACTGATCTTGTGAAGGAGTTTTCCCAAAATAATTTAAAACTGAAACCGAAGTGCCTGCCCAACACCAATTTGATCTTTCTTGTAATATGTTAGGTACAGATAATTTACGGTCTATTGGTGTACTTGGAGGATTTCCATTAATATACGCTGACGTTACATATACTTTTTTTCCATCTTTAAAATAGTAAAACCAACGATTATCTAAATTTCCTGTCCAGTAATCTTTAACCGCTTCACCATACTCCCATCCTTTAAAAGATACTTTTGTATTTCCGGGAATCACATCTACAATATTTGCATTCAAACTTTTCGCCTCTCTAACATTTACATTCAATGGAGCTGTTGTCCCTGAAAATTCAACTTCTTCTGCTATTATTTTCTGAACACCAATAAAACTAAATGTGAAGAACAATAAAACCATACAAACAATAAAATGCTTTCTTCCCTTCATTTCTCCACCCCTTCATCAGTACTAAAAAACATCAACAATTCATCCTTATTAATTGTTCAAGCTTAATATTACATACTAACGAAAAATGACTTCTCATAAAGTAAAACTTTAATCAGTGGGGGTTTTATTCATCCCTCACTGATTATTAGTTAAACTAATCGGGCTTTTACGGGCTGCCCGATCCCCACCTAACTTCTTTGCTCTCGCTGGATTTTGAGGTGGGAGTCTTACTGCCCGGCAAATAGCGAGATAAATTCCAATACAAAAAAGGAGCCTATAAATTTTTATAGGCTCCTTTTTATTTCGTCGTTATTACTTAGCTAATTCTTTCGTAACCTTCATTACATCAACGAAGAATCCCCAGTTATTCACTACAGAAGAGATACTGATATGTTCATCTGGAGTGTGGACGTTAAAGATGTCTGGTCCGAATGAAATTGCATCTAATTCAGGCATCTTTTGAACGAATGCGCTACACTCAATCCCCGCATGTACAGCGAAGATTTCAATTTCTTTATTGTATTTTTCTTGATGTACTTTTTCAAATAAATTACGAATTTGTGAGTTTGGATTGTATGGCCATTCTGGATACTCTGACTCTATTTCAAATGTAGCACCAACTAATTCAGCAATATATTTGATTTCTTCTGCAACATGTTGTTTTAAACTACTTACAGAACTTCGCACTTCGTTACGTAATTTAATTTCATCTTGCAACGTTTCAATAACGCCTAAATTTGTTGAGCTTTCTACAAGACCTTTAATATCCATGCTCATACTTTGAATACCATTCGGAATTAAGAATAATGATGAAATAAGCTGCTTTTGTGTCTCTTTAGCAAATACTTTTTCAACTGTTTCATCCAATTTTGTCAGTGTAACATGAACATCTGAATCAACAGCACGCATTTCTTCTTGTAATACACGTGTCCATGATTCTAGTTTTTCTTCTACTTGCCCTACATCTTCTGTACGAATTAAAATTGTAGCTACACTTTCACGCGGAATTGCATTCGTTTTTAATCCGCCGTGAACTTCACTTATGTTAAACTCCGTATGTGCTGATAAATCACGTAACACTCGTCCTAATACTTTGTTCGCATTACCGCGTTGTTTATCAATTTCCATACCAGAATGTCCGCCTTTTAGACCGCCAACATATAGACGGTATGCATCCATATTCGCTGGTGTTTCATCCCAAATTACGGGAATTGTTTCAACAGCTTTCGCACCACCTGCACTACTTACAAGTAATTTATGATCTTCTTCAGAATCAATATTTATAAATATCTTTCCTTCAAAATGATTTGGATCAATAGCAAAAGCCCCGCCCATTGTCGTTTCTTCTTCAGTAGTGATAACGACTTCAAGTGCTGGATGCGGAATTTCTTTTGAATCTAATAAAGCTAATGCATACGCAACTGCAATACCATTATCCGCACCTAAAGTTGTTTGATTTGCATATAACATGTCCCCAATGATTCGTAATTCAATTGGATCTTTTTCAAAATCATGTACTGTTGCTTGATTTTTTTCGCAAACCATATCCATATGACCTTGAATAATAATAGCTGGTACATTTTCATAACCAGCTGTTGCTTCTTTTTTAATAATGACATTTAATGCTTCATCTTGAATGACTTCTAAGTTACGCTCTTTTGCAAAGCCCACTAAATAATCACTAATTTCCTTTTCATTACCTGATCCTCTAGGAATCTTTGAAATTTCTGCAAAATGATAAAATACAGGGTGCTTTGTTAATTGTTCTAAAGTAGAATACATTTTTCAAGCTCCTCTCAAAATGAAAAAATAGTATGTAAGTCTTTTATCATTATACCATGATTCATTATTTTACCTTTCTTTTAACTTTTATTGTTCATTTTATTTACAACACTCATACAACATTATAAGGGCGTTGTAAGCTATATCGATTTTTCTCATTTAATAATAGTCGTATACTTTTTAAAGAAACACATTAAAGGAGATAAAGAAAATGAAAAAGTTTGCAGCAATTATTACACTATGTTTATTATTTTTTAGTTTTACTATTGGCTGTGAGAGAGCGTCACTAAATAAAATTGGTAAAGATGTATATTACATGCAGATAAAAGGCGAAGGAGCTATCGAAAAAGTAGATGGTAGAAACTTACGAAACTATACGCTGCCCGCATATCATGAAGATGGTGTCAAAAAACAAATTACATTTAGAAGTACAAAAAAAGAAAACGACCATAAATTAAATGAAGACGCGTTTTTACGCCTTTATGTAGATCAAGATGATAATAGCAAAAATGAAATATCATCAATTGAAGTAAAGTCCTATGAAGAGATTCAGAAAACAGATTTACCTAAAAAAGTAAAAGATAAGTTTACTATTAAATAAAAAACAAAAGAAAATGCTCTATGCATTTTCTTTTGTTCTTTTCACTTGTATATATTTTGAACTACTATTATTCATCAGTTTCTCTAACCGATTTATATTCTCCGTTAATGCACCTTTCACAAGAGAGAAATCTGTATTGGATTCTTCTTTTTTTTCTTTAAAAAACGAAGACTTTTGTACATTGACTTCAGCCATCTCTTCTCCCCCTTTTCAAAAAGATACAACCTTTTATTTATATTATATAGCAAATGTAGAAAGAGTGTACACTTATGATTTTCTTTTTAATTCTTCTTCTAATTCTTCTACTTGCTGCAACGCATCCCCTTTTATTAAAGAGAAATCTGTTGTATCTTCGTTATCTTCTTTAAAAAAATCATTGTCATAATCTTTTACCACTACAATCACCTCTACATGCTAGTGTAGGAATGATTGTCCAATTTTATTCAACTTTGTCGGATTTTGTTTTTAATTTATGTATAGAAGAAAAGGACAGAAAAAGATTCTGTCCTTATTTACTAAAATAACTATGATGTATTGTTAAATTATATACATTTTCAAAATCCCGATCTTGCAGGTTATTTTTCTTTCCATCAATAACAATGAAAACATCACTTACTATTTTTGCTGGTATAATCCCGACATTTTCTACTTGCACTGCTTTCTGCTCATTCAATTGCTCGATATGTTCTAACGGAACGATAATACTAAATTGCGAGCGAATACCACGAAAGTTTGTATTTAATTCCTTTGCCGCTTCAAAAACAACAATTTTCGCGCCAATTTTTTCCCCATATGAATCTAAAAATACATTTAAGCTCTTTGTATATTCTTCTTCCGTATGCCATTCCATCGTACCGAAAACTGCTGGATTAACATTTTGAATAATTGTGGTGTATATTTCTCCTCTCGCTTTAGATGCAATTAATGATCGTTTTATTGATTGAACTGTCTTGCCAATATCGCTAAATTTCGCACCCCATATTTCTGAAATATTAGGCGTTAAAATGAACGCAATATCAACAAAAATAACCATTGCAGTAAACATTAAAAGATTTTTCCAGAGGGTTAAATCAATTCCTTTTATCATGAAATACACGGTGACAGATATGATAAACAAACCATACCAAGTCTTTCTAATACGTTGCTTTTTCTCCTCGTACAACTCCTCATTTTTCCAATAAAAGAAAACAAGGACTACAAAGACAATCGCTAAAACAAATAAGCCAATTCGAATGTTAGAGATCATTAATCACATCACCCTCCATTCAAAAACTACTCACGATATCATTACATGCGCAAGCTGCTCTCTTTATGACAAAAGACATGGACAAGCTTCTAAATTTAGCTACATCGCATATATATTAGAAGGTACCACGTCTTTTATCCTGCTATTTGTGGGCAGTAAGACCCCCACTGATTAAAATTTTACTTTACCATGAGTCTATATTGTATATGTAGACAAGCATTCATTTCAAATTTTCGTATTAAAAAGAAATATGTTTCGGAATTTCCCCTTCAGGTACTTCTCCATCCATACTTAAATAATAATGACGAATCGGACGTAAGTTTTCGTCTAATTCATAAACAAGCGGAATACTAGTTGGAATATTTAATGAAACTACACCATCACTCGAAAGGTTGTCTAAGTATTTTACTAGCGAGCGAATTGTGTTACCGTGTGATGAAATAATTACTTTATTACCATTTTTTAATATCGGCGCAATTTCTGAGTGCCAATAAGCAAGTACTCTCTTCTCCGTATCCTCTAAACATTCAGTTAATGGAAATTCACCTTTTTTGAGTGTTTTATATCTTGGATCGGTCGCTTCATATCGAGGATCGTCTTCAGTAAGAGCCGGTGGTCTTACATCAACACTTCTTCTCCAAATATGAACTTGCTCCTCACCATATTTTTGAGCAGTTTCATCTTTATTCAACCCCTGCAATGCACCATAATGTCTTTCATTTAGCTTCCAAGATTTATGTATTGGGACCCAAGTAAGATCCATCTCATGAAGTACAATCCATAACGTCCGAATTGCGCGTTTTAATACAGATGTATAAGCCACATCAAAAGTATATCTGTTTTTCTTTAATATTGCTCCTGCTTCTCTCGCTTCACTTAATCCATTCTCTGATAGATCAACATCTGTCCATCCAGTAAAGCGATTTTCAAGATTCCATAAACTTTGTCCGTGACGAATAAGTACAAGTTTTATCATTATAATTCCCCTTTCGGAAATGTGAATTTTATTGTTCCATTGCGTACACGTATAAAGTATCTAGTAATGTATCTTTTTATCCATTCACTCTATAACCAAACGATAGTTGCCAAATGTATGGATAAAATTTGTTCTTTTTCAAACTATAAAAACAGAAGTTTTTCATTATTTTTGATCGACTGGTATTTCCCGTTTTGATATCCAAGCATCAAAACCTGATCGACTATTTGCCATTTCATTCATAACTTGATGCCAATTGTCTTCACATGATTCACCAAATTTTGAAAAAATAGCGCCCATTTGTTGTCTTTGTACATCGCTCAATTTTTTCTCTAAATCTGCACCTTGTTCTGTTAAAGACAACTGTTTCACACGGCGGTCATGCGTAGCTTCATTACTCTCAATTAAGCCCTTTTCCACAAGTTGACGTAGTGGCCCGTGGAGAGCTTGTTTACTTATTTCTAATAATGATAATAACTCATTTACACTTATCCCTGGAAAACGTGCGATAAAAAATAAAATTCGATGATGTACTCGTTGAATGCCATATTCTTTTATAATTTCATCTGGCTTTTCAGTAAATGTTTTATATGCAAAATAAAATAATGCTAATGCCTCATTCATCTGTTCTTCTTTATGTTGTGTCATCTACTTTCCCCCTGTATGTAAATTATACCACAATCTAGTAATGAATATTTTAATCAACTTATTAGAATCTGTTTAGTCTATTGAAACATTCACTGCATAATTAGGAGATGATTCATTTGAAAAAAATATACTGTAAGTACATATTTATTGGATAGACTACACGAATTAGGAATTGAACATACATTCGGGGTTCCTGGTGATTATAATCTTGCCTTTTTAGATGATGTAGTACCACATGAAAATTTAAAGTCGATTGTATTATTAGTATTGGTGTGAAGTTAACTGATACTATTACAGGCGGCTTCACACAAGGTTTTACAAAAGAACAAGTTATAGAAATCCATCCCTACACTGTGAAAATTATAGATAAAAAATACGGTCCAGTTGTAATGCAGGATATTTTACAACATTTAAGTGATTCAATTGAGCATCGTAATAAAGATACTCTTGACGTTAAGCCATTTATTTTAAAATCATCTCTTTTTACTGAAGAGTTCAATCCCAAATCACAAATGGTCACACAAAAACGTTTTTGGCAGCAAATGTACCATTTCTTACAAGAAAACGACATCTTAATTGTAGAGCAAGGAACACCTTTCTTTGGTAGTGCTGCTATCCCTCTACCTAATAACACTGCATATGTAGGACAACCGTTATGGGGATCTATCGGATATACACTGCCCGCTCTAATTGGTACACAGGTCGCCAATTTATCACGGCGCAACATTTTAATTATTGGTGACGGTTCTTACCAAGTAACTGCCCAAGAGTTATCAACTATACTACGTCAAAATTTAAAACCGATTATATTTTTAATCAATAACAACGGATACACTGTTGAACGTGCCATTCACGGCCAAAACCAACCATATAATGACATACAGATGTGGGATTATACTAGCTTGCCGAACCTATTCGGATCAGAAGAAAAAAGCCTAACATTTAAAGTGGAGAATGAAACAGAGTTAACAGAAGTCTTAACAAATATAACTTTTAATAAGAATCAACTTATCTTTATTGAGGTAATAATGAGCCAAAGCGATCAACCTGAATTGTTAGCTAAACTCGGGAAAAGATTCGGTCAGCAAAATTCTTAATATAAAAAAACTAATTATACAATTGGTAGTGTAAAATTTGTTTTGAGAATAATTTCGACACTCAAAATACATAAGGAAAAGGATGGAAAGCACCATCTTTTTCTATTTTAAGAGCGTTCTTCGACTAACGCCCCGTGTGACAAGCAAAAATTCTTAATCCATCTTTAACTTTATAGCTTTTGTCGCAATAAATGTTTTAATATGCTTATCTAATATCCTTGTCCCACCAAAATCATCCTCATAAAAACCTGTCATAGCAAAACCAGCTTCAATTTGGCCTTGGATTTGGTCTTCTAAAGTATGCGCATATTCTATTGTTTGATTTGAATCGATGTAATCTTGAACTTCATCCTCTGGTAAATAATCCAATGTTGATGAAGGAATTGAATGTTTAACATCAAGAATACCTTTTTGTTCTTGGTTATCATCAAAGATCCATAGTAATGGATTTGTAAATCCAGCAATAAGAATACCTTTATTCTTTAAAACCCTAGAAACTTCATTCCATACAAGATGAACATCTTTTACAAACAAATTAGAGACAGGATTTACAACAATATCAAAATATTCATCCTCAAAGTCACCAAGGTCTGACATATCTCCTTGTACGGTTTTTAAAGTCAAACCATCCCGTTTTGCTACCTTTTCATCTTGTTCCAATTGCTTCTTAGATATATCAGTAACTGTTACATCTGCTCCAGCAGCAGCTAGAACAGGTGCTTGTTGTCCACCACCTGACGCTAAGCAAAGTATCTTTAATCCATCTAATGACTTTGGAAACCACTCTCTAGGAACTGACTTTTCCGTAGTGACTGTAATCTCCCATTCACCTGATTTGCTTTTCTCAATAATCTCGCTACTTACAGGCTGCGTGTATCTAGAACCTTCTTCAACCTTCTTATCCCATGCATTACTGTTTTGTTGTGTAGTATCCATTGCGATTAGTCCTCCAAACGATCTAGTGGCATTCAATGTGTAAGCTTATTAACTATTTATACTTTCCTTTTCCTATTAACCTGCCTGATAGTTCATACATAGTTGTTTACATTTATATTAACAGATAAATACTAATAATTACTAAAAATTCTAAAAAGACACAAAAATATACATCTATTCCATCATTCATTTAAAATAATCGTAGAATTGGTAAGTTTTAAACAACTCATTTCCACAAAAAAAGCATTCCAAAACTGTTGACAGTTGGAACGCTTTTTTATGTTATTTCATTTTTCAAGCTTTTAACTAAATCCATTAAACAAATAAGCTACGCTTTTTCTTTTTTATTCAGCAAGAGTTAACTGCCAAGATACACCATACTTATCATTTAACCAGCCAAACTTTTTACTAAACGGATAAGAACCTAAAGGCATGAGAATTGCTCCATCCTGCGCTAGTTTATGAAAGACCGTTTCAATTTCTTCTTCTGTCTCACAAGTTACATAAAGAGACATAGCTGGAGTGAATGTAAAATTATGATTTACATAACTATCAATACACATAAACTCTTGGCCATTTAGCGTAAAAGTTGCATGAATTACAGTTCCCTCTTTACCAGGTCCATTTTCATCGTAGCGAGAAATACTTACAATTTCCGATTGATCAAATAGCGACGTATAAAAATTCATTGCTTCCTCAGCTTTGCCTTCAAACATTAAAAACGTAGTAATTTTTTGATTTGTGTTACTCATATGGAGACAGCCCCTTGTTATATATTTATGTAAAACATAAGTCGGCCAAAAAACCGAACGTATATTCCTATAAGTGTATTGTCTATAAAAACGATGAGTTTGTCAATTATCTACTTTCTTATTTCTTCTTAAATAATGCTGTCCAAAGAAATGATTCTCCAAACATTTCTTTCGGTTGTTTCATTTGTTTCATCCTTCTAATCTCAATTACCTCAAATTCTTTAAATATCTCTCTTAACTTTTCTTCCGAGTATGCAAGACCACCTTGTAGACTCCATTCTCTATATACGTCCCAATCTGTTATTTCTGATCCATTTCGCTCATCTAAATTGCCTGCTGCAAAACATGTTAATCCGAAATAACCACCCGATTTTAATGAGTTTTTAATTAAATCCACATAATTTATTCTTCTATGCGGTGGAATGTGATGCAAACAGCCCGAATCATATACAAAATCAAATTCGTTTTGAACCTCTAAATTAAAAATTGAATTACAAATAAAATGAATTTCTACCCCTTTTGCCAATGCCCTCTCTTTTGCCCAGTTAATGCCTTCTACAGATAAATCCACTGCTGTTACATCAAATCCTTGAGTCGCTAAATAAATGGCATTTCTACCTGGACCACATCCAAGTTCTAATACCTTCCCTTTTGAAACTCTCTCTTTTTGTATATTCGAAACTAGATTCTCATCTGGAACATTTTCAAAAAACGGAACATCCTTTTCTCTATTCTCATAAAACTCATTCCAAAATGGTTCTGCAGGTCTTAATAATGAATCAAGCATTTTTAAAATGTCTTCTTGTGTGTGTAACGTTTCAGTTTTCATTAATACCCCTCCATGAATTAATGGTTAGAAAATTATTATATATCTTTTTGAACTTTCAGACGAATAAAGGCTCCACATTTTAATTTTTTCTTTATTCTTTAAATTATTTTAAATACGGTAAATGAAATTATAAACTTTACTCTTATGGTGCAAATGCACGCCAACCTATTATTAAATACAAAAAGAGCCACAAATTTTTGTGACTCCTTCTGCATTAATAATTATATCAGGATTTTTTATTATATAGCGATTTCTCTATTAACAAACGATATATCTCTTCATCCAGATTACCATTTCATACTTTAACGGCCACGTCTTTGCTGACCTTGCTTTGTACTACCTTTTTTATTACTTGACTTATTAAATGATCGGTTATTTTCATTTCTTGAATCACTTCTCGAGCTATTTCTCGAATCACGTCTTGATTCACTTCTTGAACCTTCGCGGCTATCTCTTTGACGATTTTGACCTGATTTCTTTGGAGCCGGCTTTGGTACCGGTTTTCCATTTTCATCTACACGTTTTATCTTCGGTTGTTCGATTATTTCTCTTTGTATTGGTGCACCAAGCGTTTTTTCAATTTCTTCTAAATGTTTTTCATCTTTCGCTGCAACGAACGTAATTGCAAGACCTGATCCACCTGCACGTCCTGTTCGGCCAATGCGGTGAATATAACTTTCTACATCTTCAGGGATATCAAAGTTAAATACGTGCGTTACACCATCTACATCAAGTCCACGAGCTGCTACATCCGTTGCGATTAAGTACTGAATTTTAGCTTCGCGGAAACTCTTCATAACTCTTTCACGTTTCGCTTGAGGTATATCACCATGAAGTTCAGCACAATTGTAACCTAATCCTTTTAAATTATCATAAAGCTTACTTGCTCTAACCTTTGTACGACAGAAAATAACTGCTAAAAATGGCTGGTCACGATCCATAACAAAACGAAGTGCATCTGGCTTTGCACGATCTGTCGTCTCAATGACACGCTGCTCAATTGTATCTACCGTTACTTCTTCACTTTGTACTTGAATCATTTGCGGCTCATCCATATAACGCTTCGCCAATTTTTTAATATCTTTTGGCATCGTTGCTGAGAATAACATCGTTTGTTTACTACCAGGTGTCTCATCTAAAATATCTTCAATATCATATAAGAAACCGAAATAAAGCATTTGATCCGCTTCATCTAGTACAATCGTTGAAAGATTACTTAAATCAATTGTTTCGCGTCGTATATGATCTAATAATCGTCCTGGTGTTGCAACAACAATATGTGTATTACCTTTTAATTTTCTCAATTGTTGTGCTACATCTTGCCCACCATAAATCGCTAGTACATTAATATCTTCTCTTTGAACAAGCATTTTTTTAATTTCAGTTGTAATTTGCAGAGCTAGTTCCCTTGTTGGTGCAACAATTAAAGCCTGAACATCACTAGACTCTGGATTGATTTTTTCTAAAATCGGTAACACAAATGCTAACGTTTTACCCGTTCCAGTTTTCGCCTGCCCAATAATATCTTTACCTGACAGAATAACTGGAATTGCCTTTTCTTGAATTGGTGTTGCTTCTGTAATTCCATTTTCACGTAATGTATGATTAAAAGTTTCACTAATTCCTAATTCTAAAAAGTTTTTCAAATAGACCACTTCTTTTCCTTATTTTTCACATTAGCTTTCATTGTACCATTTGTTTCGCTAAATATGAAAAATAAAAAAATTCTTATCTTCTTTTTTTATATTCATCCTGTACTAGATGGACAAATTCTTTTTGCTTTTTCTCGGATTTTATTAATGGTTCCATATTTGCAGAAGTCAAAATATACTTTTTAATTTTTCTATTACTCCAAATTAAACTTGTATACTTCGGATCTTCATGTAGATTTCGAAACCACTCTAATTCACTTAATTTTGCAATATGGTGTTTCAATTTCATGTCATTTCGAGGATAAAACAAAATAACATTTGCTATTACATCAAATAACGAACCCATCTTCTCCCTCCTATACCCTTGCTCAAATTATATATATTCTTTTGTACATATACATTTCAATTTTACCGAAATATACTGTTACTGATTTGGTTGAAATCGCAAAATATATGAACTAAAAAACCGATCTTTTTGATTTAGGAAAGACCGGTTTTCATTATTTTATAAAGTCAGCTTTCCTCCATGGTAGCAATAATACTGTGCTGCTTTAAGACTTTTAATCCTATTTAAAGACTTTTCCGCCCTTTCTATATCTAAGCAAAAATCCGGATTAGCTATTACTAACTCACGATTCTCTTGAACCGCTGCATCTCCTGTAATTACACAGTCTAAATTCGGAAAATATAATGAAATATGCCCCGAAGTATGTCCTGGCGTCGCTACTATTTGACATTCATTATTCAAAATCATTTGACCATCATGCACTTTTTCATCGACGGAAATATGTTTTATATTTTTTAACTGTTGTATAAACCATTTACCAAATTCTTTTTCTTCATTTGGCATACGTTCTAACATTTTTTCAGCTTGAACTAACCTCTCTGATTTTATATCACCACTAATATAGTTAGATTCAATTTCACTAGCAATAATATTAATGTGAGGATATTTGACTTTGAAATCATATAAAGCCCCTAGATGATCATCATCATAATGAGTAATAATTATATTTTTTAAGTTTTTCATCTCATATCCATGTTTTAATATTGCATTTTCAATTAAAGGTAAAAAACTTGTATATCCTGTATCGACTAATGTTAATTCATTATGTACTAT
This sequence comes from Bacillus cereus group sp. BfR-BA-01382, assembly GCF_022663475.1. Lineage (NCBI taxonomy): Bacteria > Bacillati > Bacillota > Bacilli > Caryophanales > Bacillaceae > Bacillus > Bacillus cereus group sp. BfR-BA-01382. The sequence goes on along the minus strand of NZ_JAKUFQ010000098.1, from coordinate 5,606 downwards.
AATTAAACTTGGATAAACACATTGTTTTTGCCCGTTAAATTCGAATTCAATTGGTAGTTCTATTATTTTCATTTTTCTTCCCCCATACCGCTTATAAAATGCATGATAATAACTAAATCATACACATACATTTTACAATATATATACTATGTAACGGAACACTGTGAATCGTGGCATAATCCACATTATATTATTTTGAACAGGTAATCCCCTATTTTTATGGAAATATATAATAAGAAAAACAATAACATTGATTAATCTCTCACTTCTTTGTCTATCCTTTTAAAAAATCTATGTTTTTGTAAAAGGAGTATTTATATGGAGAAACAGACACTTTGGAAAAAGTTCAAAAAAAGCTCTGTAAACCTCGGTAAATCCAGCGTATATGAAAGTATTATCTTATTCTACACAATGAAAAAGAAAGAATTACCTACTAAAGCGAAATTCATAATATTAGCCGCTTTATCTTATTACGTATTAACAATTGATTTCATTCCAGATATAGCTGCTATTATTGGGATTGGCTTATTAGATGATGTTTTAGCAATCGCTGTAGCGCATAAATATGTTATGCGCCATGCAGATGCTGAAATTCGAGAGAAGAGCAAGGTAAAAATGGAGTCATTATTTACTTCAGCACAAGCATAATTAAACTAACTAGTCATTTACATACCTTTTTACTTTCAAAAAAAGCTAACTGTAATTAATGATAGTTCAACCTCACTGAATATTACTCTTCACTATGAGAGCATTGCAGAATAAATCCCTAAACAAAAGCATTTCTCTTAGCTCTCAAACCGTAAACAAAAAGGGTGTCAGCACGTGTTCCTAAGTTCTGACACCCTTTTATTTGTTCTTATATCTATCTGTTATACAGTTGCATGTGTCCCCTTATACAAAACTGCTATTGCCGCGACTATAAGGATCATACCCATAAAAGCAGGTGCAGCATGACCAAGCGATACATAGATTTGCCCTCCAATAATAGGACCAATCATTCTTGCTAAAGCTTGAATAGATTGACTTCCCCCTTGAATCCTTCCTTGTTCACTAGAACCGCCAGACTTTGAAAGCATCCCGTTGAATGAAGGCCCGAAAATTGAATCCCCAAAACCATACATCAGCATTCCAACGATAAGTAGTGGATAGAGTGAAAACAAAGCTGATGCCGCAATAAAACTGTATCCTATAATCTCCGAAACCATCCCAAGAATTGCTATTTGTTTATCACTAAGCTGGATCAAAAGCTTTGGCATTATAAAACTTTGTGAAACAATGTCTTGAAAGCCCAAAATTGAAAACATAAGTCCGATTAGTGCAGGTTTCCAACTGAAAGTATCCATTGTAAATTGCGTGAAAATTGCTTGTAAAGATCCGTTAGGTATCCAAAGTAAAAACGCTGAGACAAGTAACCATTTTAAATTTTTCATGGAAAGTATGTTTGCTAGCTGTGCAAAAGGATTCAACCTTACAAAAGTAATCTCTTTTAACCTATTATTTTTGTCAAGACTCTCAGGCATATATTTGATCCCATATACAACATTTATTAACGTTATGATTGCTCCAAAATACATAGGTACAGTATCACCAAACTTGGCAAGTAATCCCCCAATAGTGGGGCCAATGATAGTTCCCGCACCTACAACTGCACTCACCCATCCAAAGTATTTCGTTCTCTGCTCTTTTGGAATGATGTCTGCAAAATATGCGAAGATAGTACTTATGCTCCCGCCTGTTATTCCTTCTATTATGCGTCCAGCAAATAGTACCCATAAAGCTCCTCCTATACCAAAAACTAAGTACCCAATTGCAGAACCAAATAAGCATATTAAAAGTAATGGACGACGGCCATACTTATCGCTTAAAGCTCCGAGTACTGGGGCAGCTAAAAACACGCAAGCCGCATATACGGAAGTTAGTAGTGTAACAACTAATGCTTGTTCTTCCGGATTACTTGTATATGGGTGTACTAAGAATGGGACTACAGGCATGATAATACTGAAACCTATACCACAAAGAAATACAGAAATAAGTCCGAATAGTAAAGCATGTTTATCTATGCTTTTTTCAGTTTTCCTTTCATTTTGTGATCTAAATATAGACATTTAACTTCTCTCCTTAAAACATTTTGTTGTCGTGTCAACAAAATGATAACTCCGTTTTGTTGATTAGTCAACAAAAATAACATAATAAAAAAGCAGCCTATTCTCATTAGAGTAAGGCTGCCATTTCATTATTAAAATGTATTAGGATTTAATATGTATACCTTGTTTCTTTATTTCTGCATCCAAATGTCTACTATACTTTTCCACGAAACTAATTATACTGTCGAATTCTTCTTCAGTTACTTGCTCAAATACAGCTTTATCCCGCTCTTGAAACTCTTTGTGCAGATCTTCATGGATTTTATAAATTTCTTTCCCTTCTTCGGTAAGCCTAAAATAAATTTCTTTCTTATTTTCCGACTTTTGGTAGCTTTCAATAAGGCCTTTTTGTATGAGCTTCTTAGTCATTCTACTTATAGCACCGCGAGTCACATAAAAAGCCTCTGCAAGTTGTGTCACATTAGAATCCACATTATTTTCAATATATTCAATGCAGTGGACTTCAGAAGACTTAAAACCTTTAAGACCTTCTTCCATCTTATCTTTATTAAGCCAAACCAGCTTATTATATAATTCCCTGAAACCGTTCATGACCTGTTCTTCTTTATTCATGACCTGCCCTCCTCACCGCTCATTAGTACATTAAAACTATTATATTAAATTTCTGCTTACGTTTCGACAATATTGAAATAATTATTGTAACATTCAAGATATGTGTAAAAATTGGCGCTTAAATAAAACAATTCATTAAACAGCAAATTTATTGCTACTTACAATAAACAGTAGACAAAAAGTAAGAGCTAAAATTATTTCTCTTAGCTCTTCTTTCATAAAACTATTTCACTTCATTAGCGACAAAAAAGTGCTCACATACACTTGATATGCGCTGTAAGTCCACGTTCCCACCAGATATAACCGCTACTACTTTTTTTCCTTTTATATAGCTATCAACTTTTCCTGCAAGAAGTGCAGCAGTTGCTAATGCACCTGCACCTTCTACAACAGCTTTCCCACGTTGTAATAAATCTTTCATCGCTACTTCCAGTTCTTTTTCTGATACAGTTACAATATCATCTACTAATTCTTTTACAATTTCAAATGTTAATTCCCCTGGTATTTTAACAGCGCAACCATCTGCAATAGTAGGCGCCTCATAATGTTCTACGATTGCTCCTTTATCGTAAGATGCCTTCATTCCATGAACATTATCTGCTTGGACACCAATTATATTAATCGATGGATTAAAAGATTTTAATGCTACAGAAATACCAGAAATAATTCCGCCTCCACCTATTGGTACAATGACAGTATCTACATCCCACATATCATCAAGAATATCTAATCCAATTGTACCTTGACCAGCCATTACCTCTACATCATCATATGGATGTAAGTATGTCTCACCTGTTTCCCTTATAATTTCTTCACATTTTGCCTTTGCATCATCAAATGTTTCACCATGTAAAATTACTTCAGATCCATATCCTCTAGTTGCTTCGACTTTAGCCTGCGGTGCAGAAATTGGCATAACAATTTTACTCTTAATACCGAGTAAATGAGCAGATAATGCAACTCCTTGTGCATGATTACCTGCTGAACATGCAATTACACCTCTTTCTTTTTCTTGATCCGTGAGCCGCGACATTTTATTAAATGCGCCACGAAATTTAAAAGAACCCGTTAATTGCATATTTTCTAATTTCAAATGAATTTCTCCGCCCGTTTTACTAGTCAAGTAAAAAGATTTTACTAATGGCGTTTTACGAGCATTTCTATCTAGAATCTTGTGAGCTTTTTTAATATTATCTATATGTAATGGTAGTTTTCTAGTTATCATACTTACACCTCTTCCAATGTTCTATTCCTAAGTTTTCGTAAGTCGTAGCTCCTTTATACGAAAAGAAAAAGTCTTTATATTTGTACCCCACTCTGAAATAAACACATTTGCAAACAATTCAACATCCTCTTCATATCACGTTCTTTATAATGATTTAAACATGCAATTTGGATCCAATTATTCTTTTGTAAATAAGATGACTCATAATGAACGATGTATCCTTGTAATGCTAATGCATCGCCTACTACTTTAGAAGAATGATCTTCGCTCAATACAATAGTAAGTATAATTGGCGCGGCATGTTCTTTAGGTGAAACAAGCTTTAAACCCATATCAGTAATAACTTCTTCAACATAATCGTATGTCTCTTTAATTTTTACAAATGCCTTTTCATCTTCAAATCTCTTCAACGCTTCTTGCAATGCATAAATTAAATTCCATGATTGTGAGTATGGAATGCTTTCATTTTCTTCATACATGCCAATGTCCATATAGGCCGGCACAGCCTCGTTTATTTTTACAATGTGGTTATGAAAAACGAAAGAAATTCCTGTATATGATTTAATCGCTTTACCGCTAACACCACTTGCAAAATACACATCCTTCAAGTCTATTGGTATTGCTCCAATTGAGCTTATGCAATCTACACATAGTTTCATTTGATTCTCGTTACAAAGAGTATTTAGCTCGTTTAAATCGTTTAACATTCCAGTAGATGTTTCATGATGAACAAACCAAAGCCATTCATAATTTCCAGTTGTCATTATTTCTTCTAATTCTGTATAAATAAACGGCTCTCTCATTTCCTTTTTATACGTATCAAAATGTAACTGTGCTCGTTTTGCATGCCCAACTAATCTATTTCCAAATTCTCCATTTGTTAATACTAGTCCTTTCCCTTTTAAAGAACGTAACTGTAAAGCAATCGCATCATTGGCTAACGTCCCTGTTCCTAACATAAGTTGTACATGTTTTGCTTTTGTCATGTGAAGTAACCGTTTTTTCACATTGTCCATTGTCACTTGAAATGACTTAGAGCGATGCGAAATAGGCTTAGTACAAAATGCCTTTCGAACGTTCTCTTCAATGTCTACTGGACCAGGTAAAAACGTGTATTCTTTCGTCATAATACTTCCAACACTCGATTCTTCAAACATAGCAGGGGTAACATACATTGGCTGGTAGGTTGCTGCTTCTGTACCAACTAACGTATGGAAATCTTTGAATCCCATCTGCTCATATAAAGCTAGTTCACGTGTTGTTGCAGAAATGAGTGCTAATTCATATCCGTTTAGCAGCAAATAACGATGTAGAAAACGGATTAATCCTAACAACGCTCTTCCATTCCTATATTCACGTTCTACTGAAAGTAAACGAATTTCATACACTTTTTCTCCATGCTCTTGCAAATAAACATCTAAATTTGAAATTTTATAATCTAACGAGAATGGTCGTTTTCCCCGCACCGCGACCATACCTACTAATCTATCCTCATCTAAACAAATTAAATATGTATTTTCTTCATGAAACCTATCTATACGAAACTGGTCTTTCGTTTCTTCATGTTGTGGAATCTCTTCCACAAAAGTTTTATAATTTAATTTATGTATACTTTCAAATTCCCAATCTTGATCAGCAACTTTATAAATTAACCCCATGCCTTA
>NZ_JAKUFQ010000097.1:0-20605 GCF_022663475.1 Bacillus cereus group sp. BfR-BA-01382 | reverse complement strand
ATAGTCTTTGAAAGAGAGTACGAATGATACTAAAAGGGAGGCTTTAAACTTTGAGTTTACAAATTCAAAACTTAACGAAACAATTTGGGGAATCAAAAGCTGTTAACGGTTTACAAATTTCGTTACCAAAAGGTGAAGTACTAGGGTTACTTGGACGAAATGGTGCAGGGAAAACAACAACAATCAAAATGCTTCTCGGATTATTAACGCCTAATGAAGGTTCGATTACGTGGGATGGAAAAGCATTTGGGAATAGTGGCGTAACAATTGGGTATTTACCAGAAGAAAGAGGTTTATATACAAAAAGTAGAGTAATAGACCAGCTGCGATATTTTGGTAGATTAGAAGGGATGTCGAAGAAAGAAGTAGATCACGCTATTGATCACTGGTTAGAGCGTTTAGCGATACCAGAATATAAATTTAAAACGGCTGGAGAGCTTTCAAAAGGGAATCAGCAAAAAATCCAATTAATTGCTGCTCTTCTTCATAATCCGGAACTTCTCATTTTAGATGAACCATTCAGTGGCCTTGATCCAGTTAATGCCGGGATGTTAGCTAGTATTATTGAAGAACAAGTACAGAGCGGAAAGACGATTATTTTATCAAGTCATCGTATGGAACAAGTAGAGGCTTTTTGCCAACATGTATGTATTTTGAAAAAAGGTGAAGCAGTCGTAAAAGGACAGCTAAGTGATATTAAGAAAGAATACGGTTTCCGTAATTTAACGATTGAAGATACAGTAGAGAATGAAAAGGGATTAGAAGCTATACATGTATCGTATGAAAAACAACAAGGCCTTCTTTATGTGAAAGTACAAGGCGATGCGGAAGCTCTCGAGATTTTGCAACAGTTGCAAGAGCAAGGTGTTAGCTTACGACAATTTAAAATGTTAGAGCCGACGTTAAACGAAATCTTTGTAGAGAGGGCGAAATAACGATGCGTAAATTTTCTCACGTATTTTCATTTTATTTTAGGGAAGCGTTTTTATCTAAAAAATCATTAATTACGAGTGCGATTTTATTTTTAGTTGTGTTTGGGATTTTTGCATTTAATCATTTTACTTCAGGCGATGATAAAAATAAGGATAAAGATAAAATTGCAGTTGTAGTAGAGAGTTCCACATATAAAGTACAAAAAGATGAGCTAAATAAGCTATTGCCATCAGCAAAAATAACACTGGGTTCAAAGGATGATTTTGATAAACTGCATAAGCAAGTAGAAGATGGCGATTTAGATGGTCTATTCCATGTGACGGAAAAGGGTGGGGCTCCATCGATTACATATATGTATAATGGATTTCCAAGCCAAGCAACTTCCGCAATTATGGCAGGATATTTAAAGCAACAATATACGATGGTGACGATTGCCAAAAATAATGTTTCACCAGAAATTGCACAGCAATTACAAACAGAAATTCAAGTAAAGCAAGAAGCGATAAAAGATCGTACATCTTCTTTCGGAATTGCCTATTTCTTTACATTTGCTTTATATATGTTTATTGTAGCGTTCGGAAATACAATCGCAATGAATATTGCATCTGAAAAGGCGTCACGTGTAATGGAAGTAATGCTTCCGAAAGTGAAGCCTCTTACAATGATGTATGCGAAAATTTTAGCGGTTGTTTCAACGGCGTTATTGCAACTTGTCATATTGGCGTGTGGTTATCTTATTCCATATTTGTTGGGTTGGGTTGATTTAGAAAGTGCCTCACTATTTGGTATTCCAATTGACTTTACGAAATTAGATGCAAAGGTTATCAGCATGTTTCTTGTTTATTTCATTACGGGATATTTACTATATGCGATGATGTATGCTGCTGCTGGAGCTGTCGTGTCTAAGACGGAGGATTTACAAGCTGTATCTTTCCCGGTAATGATTTTAATTATGGCTGCATTCTTCATTAGTATTAAATCATTAAGTGATCCGAATAGTACTATCGTTGTTGTAAGTTCTTACGTTCCATTTTTTACACCGATGGTTACCTTCTCACGTATTGTAGCTGGTGAAGCAGGTATGCTAGAAATTACGATAACATTAGCGGTCTTATTGGCGACAATTGCGGTATTAAATGCTGTTACAAGCCGCATTTACGTAAACGGCGTAATGAATTACTCAGATAAAGTTAAATTTAAAGATTTAGCGAAATTTATAAAGCGTCAATAATGAGAGAAAAGCATGATTTCCTATTGAAATCATGCTTTTTCTTTATGTATAAATTAAAAATAGTATATAATAATAAGAGTTGTCTTTTAATAGAATGAATAAAAAGGAGGGTGTGCAGATGGGGATTAGTAGTCGTTTTACAGTAGGTGTTCATATGCTGACATTACTTGCGATAGATCGAAACTCTCGCTGTACCTCTGAATGGATTGCCGGTAGTGTGAATACAAATCCAGTTGTGATTCGTCGCATTACAGGAATGTTGAAGAGAGCAGGACTTGTTGATGTACAAGCTGGTAAAGGTGGTACGACACTTGCTCGAGATTTAGAAGAAATTACATTACTTGATGTATATAAAGCAGTGGAAGTTGTAGAAGAAGGACAGCTATTTTCCTTCCATGAAAATCCCAACATTGAATGTCCAGTAGGAGCTAATATTCAATCAGTATTAGAAATTATTTTAATGCAAGCGCAAGAAGCGATGGAAAACGTACTTGCAAATGTAACGGTAGATCAATTAGTTACAAATTTAAAGTCTAAAATGAAAGAATAAAAAAGCGAGCTTCCTCATAATGAGGGCTCGCCTTTTTTTATTCAGAAATATTGAAAATTCTATTTTTCAGTATTTAAAATGAATTTACCTACGATAGCTGCGAAGATACCACCAAGAATTGGTGCTACGATGAATACCCATAGTTGAGAAAGTGCTTCTCCACCAACAAATAAAGCTGGTGCGATACTACGAGCTGGGTTAACAGATGTTCCAGTTAACGGAATTCCTAATAAGTGAATTAAAACTAATGTGAAACCAATTACTAGTCCCGCTAAAGAAGAACTGCCTTTTTTACCTGTTACAGCGACGATAACTAAAATGAATACGAAAGTTAAAATGAACTCAACTAAAAATGCTCCAGATAAACCAAGAGTTCCGAAACCATTTTGTCCTAAATTATCTAAAGGTGTTTTAGCAGATTTTAAAATTGTTACTAACGTTGCAGTTCCTAATAAACCACCTAAAATTTGAGCTAATACATAATAATAAAGTTCCATAGCGTTCATTCGTTTGTTGATGAACATAGCTATTGATACTGCTGGGTTAATGTGACATCCAGAAATTGTTCCGATGCTATATGCCATAGCTACAATAGATAGACCGAAAGCCATAGCGATTCCTAATGTTCCAATTCCTTCAATTCCGCCGCCAGTGACAGCTACTCCAGTTCCGAATAATACAAGTACAAATGTACCAATAAATTCAGCGATTGCTTTTTTTAACATAATTTACCTCCTATTAATGCGCATGAAACGTATTATAACATAAGTTTTAGTATAAACAGCCAATGAAGTACTATTCTGATAAGGCGAAATAGGGGGACAATAAAAAAGGGTATGGTTCATCTCTATAGAACCATACCCTTTTTTTATGCTGATTTTTTCTGTTTAACGACTGGAACAGAACGGTTTAAAATACTATTTGCAACCATTCCTAACATAATAATAATCATTCCAATGAGGGAAAGTCCTCCAGGGAATGAACCATTTAAGAAAATGATTTCGCCAAGCACGGTAAATACCATCGTTCCAGCTTGTGTTGCTTCAACTGCCCCGAGTAAGGCGAGGTTATCTTTTGCTAAGTCAGTAGCAAAGAAAAATGTCATCGTTGCAATAACGCCGGAACATAATGCTAATAAAAGCCCTTGAAGCATTTGGCTGGATGTTGGAATGCCAGTAGTAGAAAATCCATATACACCAAGCAAAATTGTTATAGGAAGACTTCCAATAGCCATTCCTAATACACGTTGGAACGTATCAAGGCGTCCGCCAACAAGTTCCATCATTTTTCGGTTACCGAACGGATATAAGAAAGCGGCTAATACGACAGGTAAAAAACCTGAAATGAACTGAGTCATTGTAATATGGCCTGCTGCAGTTGCTTGCATACAAATTACACCAAGTAAAATAAATAATGCAACATATAAGCTACGAAGTGGAATTTTTCCACGTACAAGTTTCGTACCTGATTTTGTTTCTATTTTCACGAAAAATAGTGGTGATAGTAGTAAACCAGCTAAAATCGTAACTTGCCAAGTTCCAGCAACGAGCCAAGCTGGAGAAAAGACAGCTGCGAAACTTAATAAAGAATAAAAACCAATACCTGCAACGGAACCCCATCCGATCCATGCTAATGGATGTTTTTTTAATTCTTCCCATAATCCCCTAAAGTTTTTGCGAAATAAAACGATAAGGAATAAAATAGGAAGAGCAAATAAAAAACGGAAGGAAGCTGTCCAAGCCCAGCTCGTTCCAGATACATTCATTGCTCTATTAATAATAAAGGTTGCAGAAAAAAAGGCAGATGATAAAAGACCTAATAAAATTGCGCGCATAAAGTATAGCACTCCTTTCGAAAATAAATAATTATGTATAGTATGATATACTTTAATTAAATAAAAGTAAACTATTTTATACTTTAAGGTGGTTTTATATATGAAAGAAAATGAAGATATACAAACGAAAGAAGTCATTCAACAAGTTGGACAGTTATTGAGACAAATTCGAAATGAACAGAAATTAAGTTTAGAAGAATTAGCTCATAAAACAGGAGTAAGTAAATTAACATTAGGAAAAATTGAAAGAGGGGAAACAAATCCGACGCTAGCTGTCATTTGGAAAATAACGAAAGGGTTATCAATTCCTTTATCCAGATTGATGGTTGTTGGAGAACCTGTAGCTGTTGCGCGCTGTGGAGAAGGATTTGCAGTAGATGAAGGACAAGCGTGGCATTTAGAAACGATGTTCCGTTATACGAAAGAAACAGGGATGGAAATGCACCGTGCTTGTTTACGATCAAATAGTATATATGAACCAGAAGCTCATCATGAAGGTGCGATTGAGCTTGTAACGATAATGAAAGGGAAAGTGTCTATTCAAGTGGAGAATGATGTATACGAATTAAATGAGTTTGATTCCATCCAATTTGAAGCGAATAAGAAGCATGTTTATAAAAATGAAGAAGAAGAAGTGGCGGTATTACATTTAACGATGAAATATTCTTCATGAAAAAATCACCTATAGAATTCTATAGGTGATTTGCTCTTCTTAAGTATATGAAATGATACCATTAGTACGAACGTGGCATAAGTAATAAACAAATGAAATAAACTAAAAATCCTGTCCCAAAACATAAAACAGCAATAACCCAAATGATACGAATAAGAGTAGAGCTAATATCAAAATATTCTCCTAAACCACCACATATACCAAATAGCATTTTATCAGTTTCGGATTTACATAACTTTTTTGACATATTCCAATCAACTCCTTTTTATATCAAACTGCATACTTTTATTCTATATGGAAATTTATGAGAAGACTATGGGGTTGTATTACATTTTTTTTTGAGAGACGATCATATTAATTGTCTTAATTTTCAGTGGATATTAAACTTGTAGTTATGAGGTGATTTTTAATAAAGGGTGGGGGAAATAGGGATGACAGTATATTGGTTGACTAATGTAATGCTTGAATCAAGGTATACATATGAAGAAGAGAGAATTTCGCGAACAGAAACAGAATTATGTAGTTTACTCATTGAAGATGGACGAATTAAAAAAATTATAGAAGGGGTTGTTCAAGAAGAAGATATAGTAATGCTTGATGCTAAGCACTTATTGATGTTGCCAGCTTTCGAAGAGATGCACATTCACATTGATAAAACATATTATAGTGGCCCCTGGAAAGCTTGTAAGCCAGCAGAAAGTATTTTTACACGTTTTAATGAAGAAGAAAAAATTTTACTAAAGCAATTAGCAACTGCTCAAGATAGAGCGGAAAATATGCTAGAGTTACTACTGCGAAATGGTGCAACGAATATTAGAACGCATTGTAATGTTGATCCGATTATTGGACTTGGTAATTTGGAGGCGACGTTAGCGGCATTAGAAACATATAAAAATCGAGTGTCTAGTAGAATTGTTGCGTTTCCGCAACATGGATTATTGCGCAGTAATTCTGTGCAACTCGTGAAAGATGCGATGCGTATGGGTGCTCATCTAGTCGGAGGAGTAGATCCAGCTACAGTGGATAATGATATTGAAAAATCATTACATACAATTATGGATATCGCAGTAGAATTTAATGCGGATGTTGATATTCATTTACACGATGAGAATAATCTTGGAACGTTTACGATGAAGAGATTGGCAAGTTTAACAGAAGAAGCAGGGTGGCGAGGGCGTGTAACAATTAGTCATGCACTTGGACTTGGTGGTGTTACTGATAAAGAGGCTGAAGAAGTGGCAGAAAGACTCGCAGCTGTAAATATTGATATTACTTCAACAGTACCAATTGGTAAACAAGTAATTCCAATTCCGTTATTAGATAAAAAAGGTGTTAAAGTTTCATTAGGAAATGATAGTATTACAGATCATTGGTCACCGTTTGGAACAGGTGATATGCTTCAAAAGGCAAATCGATTAGCAGAGCGTTTTGGATGGAGTGACGAAAGGTCTTTAGGAAAAGCAATTCGCTTTATTACGGGAGGAAAAGAAACGTTAAATAATGAAGGGAAGCGGGTATGGCCGAATGTAGGGGATGAAGCGAGCTTTGTTTTGACAAATGCGACATGCACTGCTGAAGCGGTAGCACGCCAAACAGAAAAAAGTTTAGTCGTGTATAAAGGAAATATTGTTGTTGGAAGCTTAAATGAGCTGGAATTCAATAATCTTGTGTAGAAGAATCGTTTAAATACCTTGGGGAGGGTTCTAATTGTGAATATAGAACTCTTCTTTTTTATTCTTACAATATATTTTTTATAGGAAAGCTAGAAGGGATGGACATTTTGGACAATCAACATAACCAAAATTATATTATGGGAACTTTGCAATGGTTTATATTTCTATTAGCAAATTCAATCGCACTACCAATTGTCGTTGGTGGATTATTTCATCTTACGACGGAAGAAATATTTTATTTAATGCAGCGTACGTTTTTTGTAGTTGGTATATCTTCTTTCTTACAAGGATGGATTGGGCATAGACTTCCAATTGCGGATGGACCAGCTGGATCTTGGGTTGGTGTATTTACAGTACTTGCTTATGCAACTGCCGGACAAGATCAATTGCATAGTACACTGCAAATTTTAGAGTTAGGAATGATAATCTCCGGTGTTATTTTAATAGGATTAGGAGTAACTGGTTTTATAGGACGTATTTTATTTTTATTTACGCCAGTTGTGACAGGGACGTTTTTACTTTTATTATGTTTACAATTAAGTGGTGTATTTTTAAAAGGAATGCTAGGAATTACAGCTACTATTTCTCAAATCGATGGATTTACAGCGATAATTGCGTTTAGTATATTTTTGTTCGTTATTATACTGTCTAATTTTGGAAGAGGTTTTATCAAAAGTTATGCAGTTTTAATAGGATTAATTAGCGGGTGGATTATTTTTCTCATTGCAGGAAAAGTGACGGTTCCATCTCAAGTAACTCATTTTGTACAACTTCCACAAATGTTTGCTTGGGGACTTCCAAAATGGAATACTGGTATGGCAGTATCCAGTTTCGTTATGGTATGTATTTTAGTTTCAAATACAGTGGCAGCTATTATAGCGATTAATCAAGCTACCATTCATAAAGCAACTATTGAACAAAAACAGTTGAAGGATGGTACGTGGGTTGGAGGGATTTCGCATATCATTTCCTCCGTATTTTCAACTGTAGGTATCGTTCCGTTACCAGCAACGGCAGGATTTATACGCTTAACAAAACAAAAATATATACGATCGTTCTTAATGGCATGTGCGTTACTAGTCGTAATGTCTCTTTTTCCAAGTATTATTCGTTACTTAGCATCTTTACCATCGGCTGTCGCATCGGCTGTTTTAATGGCTTCGTTCGTACAATTAATTGGAATTGGATTTAATAATATAAAACAAGTGCCGATGAGTGAAAGGAATGTAACGATTTTAGGAGTGGCAGTATTATTTGGAAGTGGCGTTATGTTTTTACCGTCTGGAGCACTCCAATCCTTGCCGTCTGTTATGCAATATATATTCGGTAATGGTTTATTTGTAGGTACGGTTGTAAGTATATTGCTAGAACAAATATGGCGCGCTGGAAAGTAAGTGGATAAAAAGAGTGTACGCACTGTATAAAAGTCTAAAATAACATAGGAAATAAAGCCCATTTTCATTCACCACCTGCACATTTCGTTCATACAATATCTTGACTAAATAAACACCCAACTTACACATACACAGCTCTGGCTTAAGCAAGGAGGGTTATACCAGTTGAAGGAAAAAGCGTATCAATCTAAACCTTTACTCACAAAGAGAGAAAGAGAAGTATTTGAATTACTGGTTCAAGATAAAACAACGAAGGAAATTGCAGGTGAACTTTTTATAAGTGAAAAGACAGTTCGCAACCACATCTCAAACGCAATGCAAAAGCTAGGGGTTAAAGGACGTTCACAAGCAGTTGTGGAGCTTCTTCGTATGGGAGAGCTCGAACTATAAGAAAGCAGCCGACTTTTATACAAAGAGTCGGCTATTTTTTTGTTTGCTTCACTTGCTATATGAATGATAAGAACACTCCATACATAAATAGGTAATAAGGAGGGGATAAGTTGAAAAGGATACTGTTAGTTTCAACAAGTGCTCATGATATGAATGGACACCCGACTGGTTTGTGGCTTGAAGAGCTCGCAGCTCCTTATCATTTATTTAAAAAGGCTAAGTTTGATGTTGATATTGTGTCAATAAAAGGCGGGAGAGTACCTATAGATAGAGTGTCTATTCCGAATGGTATACCTCGTGAATTCAAGCATGTAGCTTCTTTATTGCAAAATACGAGGCCGATTTCAAATGTTCATTTCTCGGATTATGATGCGGTTTTATTTGGTGGTGGCCACGGGGCGATTGTAGATTTTCCAGGTAATCCATATGTAGCAAATTTAATTGAGAATATGTATAACGATAACCGGATTGTAGCGGCTGTTTGTCACGGAGTAAGTTCCTTTGTCGGTGTGAAAAATAAGGATAGCTCGTTTTTTGTTGCCGGTAAGCGTATAACAGGTTATACAAACGATGAAGAAAAAGCTGTACATTTAGAAAAGCGCGTTCCGTTTTTGTTAGAAAGTAAGTTGAAAGAAGAAGGAGCTTTGTTTTATGTAGCTCCCAATTTTACGCCGCATGTGGTAGTAGATGGGCATTTAATTACAGGACAAAATCCACAGTCTAGCGTGGAAATAGGTAAGGCTATAAAAAGGGCTGTAAATAAATTATAGAAAAAGTACCCGCTACTAACAAAGGTAGTGGGTATTTTTATCCCGCTATTTGCCGAGCAGCCCGTAAAAGCCCAATTGGTGAGGGTTGATTAAAGTTTCACTTTATCCTAAAATTCCCCCCTCAAAATTGGTTTGTAACCGTCCAGTTGGTGATAATGGATTATAGTTTTTTATGTATAGTATATGAAAATGTAATAAACTAAAAAGGCGTAATAAGTATAATAACTTCATTTATAATCATTCGTGAATTTGCTATACTATTTTGTATGGACAAAAGGGGAGGCTCTTTTAAATGAGAAAAGTCGCATGTGCAAATACTTATATTAATAAAATAAAGCCCGTTATTAGAAAGACGAGTTTTAGCCAATTGAAAATAGATGAAATTGCGAAATATATGGATATTAGTAAAGCTACTTTATATAAACGTTTTTCTTCGAAAGATGAAATTATTGAGGCGGTAGTAGAGGATTTCATGAATTATCTACTCGAAGGTGATGTGGATAATCAAGATGAAAGCATGTCTTTTGCAGAACGTTTCCAAAAGACGTTTATCCACTCTTTAAAATGTGTGACATATATTTCGGATGTTTTTTTGCAAGATTTGAAAGAAGCATATCCGCATTTGTCAGATCAATTAGTCGCTGCACAACAAAATCGTAATCATAATTTGCAAATGTTTTTTGAAGCGGGTATGGAACAAGGTTATTTTAATAAAATGAATGCACAATTATTTATGGTACAAGATGATGTGATGTTACGACGTATTATAGATCATTCTTTTTGTATTCAGTACGATATTACTTTAAAGAAAGCGATACTTGATTTTTATCAATTAAAGAAGTATCAACTTTTTAAACCAGAGTATATAGAAGCAATTGATGATTCTGAAATTGAAAAAGAAGTTATTGCTATTTTGCAAATGATTTCGTAAAAAAGCAGATCTCCCTTAATAGAGGGAGATCTGCTTTTTTTAGTACATATTATTTTTGCAACTGTTTTAATACTAATTCGGCTACTGGACCACCTGAAGCTGGGTTTTGACCAGTGATAACACGATTATCTTCTAGAGCAAAAGCTTCCCAAGGCTGTGCAGCTTTTTCGTAAAGTCCTCCATTTTTAATGAGTTCATCTTCTGTTAAAAATGGAACGAATTGATCTAATTCAGCTAATTTTTCTTCTTCATTTGAAAAGCCTGTTACCTTCTTACCGCTAATTAAACGATCCCCATTACTTAATGTAATATGAAATAAACCAGCAGCTCCATGACAAACGGAAGAAACAATACCGCCGTTTTCATAAATATTGCGGCTAATATTTTGAAGTTCTTTATTTTCTGGGAAGTCCCAAATAACCCCGTGACCACCTGCGTAATAAATAACAGCGTAGTCTTCTGGATTCACTTCACTTGGTTTCATTGTAGAACCGAGGCGATTCATAAACTCTTTCTTTTGGTACCATTCCCAATCGATGCTCTCCGCCATTGCTAAACTATGTGGATCAATTGGTGTATAACCGCCTTGTGGACTGACGTAATCAACTTCGTAACCCGCTTCTTCTACTTTTTTACGAAATGTACAGCTTCACCGAGCCAAAGTCCGGTAGCCCTATTTAAATTTGGGTATTTTTCTACGCTTGTTAATACAACTAACATTTTTTTCTTCATCATAATCCTCCTATAATGTCTCTTCTATATAAAAGTTCTGTATTCGTTTCATTTTATTAAGTTAAAAAATGCAAATTTGAATAATCATGCCAGTCCTCCTTATATCAGCTTCGAAATTAGTGTATAATAACTTTTGAACAAAGTAAACTAAAAATACTAAACTAGTTTACTTTGTATGTTTTTCGTTGACAAACTGTAATGCTGAAACTATGATAGTTCCATGAATATCGAACAATATACGTGTTTCGTTTCGAATTCAATTTATCGCACGATAAATTAGCACCATTTATACATTTAATGAAGTTGTTTAGTGGTGATACAACATTTAAATAACTTCATTTTTTTATCAATAGTTTGACAGTTTTAAAATTGTAATCAGGAGAGTGTTACACATGGGGAAAGATATAAGTAACCATTCGAAATGGTTTGTTTTTACATTATGTTTTATTGTTTTGTTAGGACCGATGAACGCTGTGTTATTTAATGTAGCGCTAGAGGATATTGCTAATGATTTATCAATTAGTCAATCGAAAGTAAGTTGGGTTGTAGTAGGGTATTCTTTAGTCGTCGGTATTGGTTCGATGATATATGGAAAACTGGCTGATCGTTACAGTGTAAAAAGGCTATTAATTATTTCTATTATCATATTTGTAGCTGGTTCTATTGTTGGGTTTGTGAATCAATCTTATGAGATTATCATTTTCGCAAGGCTAGTGCAGGCGAGCGGAGGAGCAGCGTTTATTGCGCTTAGTATGATTGCGGTGGCTAAATTAGTTGCTCCAGCTAAAAAACCGGGTGCGTTAGCAATGATTAGTTCTTCTATTGCATTAGCGGTTGGTATTGGACCTTTAGTTGGTGGGGCAATTACAAATACGTTAGGGTGGCCGTATTTATTTTTATTTATGGTTATTTCAATGGTTGGTATTTTCTTGCTCGTAAAATTTATGCCAGAAGAGGTGCAACATACCGATGAAGTGTTCCACTTTGATTTCATTGGAGCATTTTTATTATTTGTATTGATTACGACCGTTTTATTAGGAGTGAATATTAATAGTTGGCTTTTTGTGTTATCTGTTGCTTTCCTATTTTTATTCAAGGCTCATATGAAGAGAGCAGAGTCACCGTTTATTGATATTGAGTTGTTTACAAATAAACCATTACTGCGTTTAATAGCGGTCGGATTTATCATTAATGTGGCGTTATGTGCTAGTTTATTATTATTACCATTACTGTTAGGAAGAGGGCACGGGTTGTCTCCGTTCGTTATTGGAATTGTATTGTTTGTTGCATCTCTCTTTGGTATTGTATCTAGTTTTATTACCGGAAAGATTATTCCTGCGTTTGGGAATGTGAGGATGATGTATGTAGCGTCTGTAGTTATGATCATTGGCTTTTTAATTTTAGGGATTATTCCAGACGGGAACTTACTCTTTATTTTATTTGCGGTTATTTTAACATTTATGAGTTATTCGGCAATTCAAGTATCATTAAACACATTTATTCCGAAAACATTAAATCCAGCTAAAGTTGGAGTCGGCCTTGGTTTATATAATTTAATTAACTTTTTCGGTATGGCATTCGGGCCAGCTGTAGCGAGCAAAATTATGGAATCTACAAATAGTTATCGATTGAATTTTATTTTGATCGTCATTTTAATTTCTGTTCATTTCGTCTTATTAATGGGAATGTCTTCTTTTCAAAAAAAGATGGAGCAATGAATATGCACTTTATATAGAAGAAACCGACTTTCTTATAGAAGGTCGGTTATTTTTCTATCTTGCAAATTATGAAAAAAAGGAGCAAAATAAAAAAGGTCCTAGTCTATACATGGGCAAATGAAAATTTTCATACAGAAGCATTTGAAGTGAGCGAACTTAAAGTGTGTAAAATATAATGATAAACATAAAAGATGATGAATGAGAAAACGGGTGATGAAGTTGAATAGAGCAATCGGTGTTATCGATTCAGGAGTTGGCGGTTTAACAGTAGCGAAGGAATTAATTCGTCAGTTGCCGAAAGAACGTATCATATATTTAGGAGATACAGCACGTTGTCCTTATGGTCCGCGTTCTCGAGAAGAAGTGCGTCAATTTACGTGGGAAATGACGGAGCATTTACTAGATTTAAATATCAAAATGTTAGTTATTGCGTGTAATACAGCAACTGCGGTTGTATTAGAAGAGATGCAAAAACAATTACCAATTCCAGTAGTGGGAGTTATTCACCCAGGATCACGTACAGCTTTAAAAGTGACAAACACGTATCATGTTGGGATTATTGGAACGATTGGAACTGTGAAAAGTGGTGCATACGAAGAGGCGTTAAAGTCTATTAATAACCGTGTTATGGTAGAAAGTTTAGCTTGTCCACCTTTCGTTGAACTTGTAGAGAGTGGGAATTTCGAAAGTGAAATGGCGTATGAAGTTGTAAGAGAAACGCTGCAACCACTGAAAAGTACCGATATTGATACACTTATATTAGGGTGTACACACTATCCAATTTTAGGACCTGTTATTAAAAAAGTAATGGGAGATAAAGTACAACTAATTAGTTCTGGTGATGAAACAGCACGTGAAGTAAGTACAATCTTATATCATAGTAAAATGTTGAATGAAGGAGAAGAACAAAGCGATCATCTCTTCTTAACAACAGGAAAAATAGGCTTGTTTAAAGAAATTGCATCAAAATGGTTCGGTCAACCGATTGAAAATGTGAAGCATATTCATTTAGAAAAAGAATAATAGTAGAATTCATATAAGTGAGCTCCTGAGAAATCAGGAGTTTTTTTGTTTTATCTTGCTATTTGCTGGGCAGTTAGAACCTCCACTGATTAAAGTTTCACTTTATAAGAGGCACAGCTTGTTCTAAAATGTGAAACGGCTCGTATACATAATAGTACAAACTTAGATTTTAGGGGGGAATGGCATGCCTAAATCCACTTTTAAATGGGTTGTTGGTGCTACTGTGAGCGCTGTTTTACTAACAGGGTGTGGCTTTATAAATCAGGAGAAAGCAACTGAACAAATTGATCCGCCAAAACAAGTTACGTATACAGAGGGTGGGAAGAAAGAAGTAGCTAAAAAAGATAAGCAAGGGCAAATGGTAAATAGAGAACTATACCTTGTTGATAAAAATGGTTATGTTGTACCACAAACGTTAGCTATACCTACTCCGAAAGCAAATGAGACTGTGAAGCAAACGTTAGAATACCTTGTGAAAGATGGACCGGTAACGAATTTATTACCGAATGGGTTTCGTGCAGTCATTCCGGCGAATACAACGATGACTTTAGATTTGAAAAAGGACGGGACGGCAGTTATTGATTTCTCTAAAGAAATGAAAAACTATGCGAAAGAAGAAGAGCGTCAAATCATTGAATCTATAGCGTGGACGTTGACGCAATTTACAGAGATAAAACAAGTGCAGTTCCAAATAAATGGTGAGAAATTGGCGAAGATGCCGGTTGCTGGTACACCGCTTGGTGAAGGAGTGAGCCGTGCAAATGGTATTAACTTCGATGATGAACAAGTAGCAGATGTAACAAATACAAAACCAGTCACACTGTATTTTATGGCGCAAAATAATAATAAACAGCAATATTACGTACCAGTAACGCGCCGCGTTGCTGAAGGAAAAGAAAATGATTATGCAGCAATTATAGATGAGCTTGTAAAAGGTCCGATTCATCAATCGCTCCTGAATGATTTTAATCCAGGCGTTAAGCTTATTACGAATCCGAAATTACAAGACGGAAATCTTACATTAAACTTTAATGAAAATATATTTGTAAACCCAGATAAAAATATGATTTCAAATTACGTATTGAAGTCGTTAGTTTTATCTTTAACAGAAAAGAAAGGTGTGAAAAATGTTTCTATTGAAGTGAATGGAAAAGCAAATCTTATAGATGAAAAGGGCGGAAAGTTAATAAAACCTGTAGATCGTCCAGAAAACGTGAATACAGGTAGTTTTTAATCTTGAATAATTTGATATACTTAAGTAAGAAAGGAGAATTGCTTTTTGGGTTCTCCTTCTTTTATTGTATACATATCATACATTTAAAATTGGCTATACTAACGAGTAGTAATTAAGAGGAGGTTATTTTTATGCGAGTAGATGGTAGAGAGAAAACAGAATTACGCCATATACATATTCATACGAACTATTTAAAACATCCAGAGGGATCTGTATTAATTGAAGTTGGGGATACAAAGGTGATTTGCTCAGCGACAATTGAAGAGCGTGTACCACCGTTTATGCGTGGAGAAGGAAAGGGCTGGGTAACAGCTGAATACGCGATGATTCCGCGTGCAACAGAACAACGTACAATTAGAGAGTCAAGCAAAGGGAAAGTAACAGGACGTACAATGGAAATTCAGCGTCTAATTGGACGAGCATTACGTGCGGTAGTTGATTTAGAAGCGCTTGGCGAGAGAACAGTTTGGATTGACTGTGATGTTATCCAAGCAGATGGTGGAACGAGAACAGCGTCTATTACAGGTGCATATGTAGCGATGGTACTAGCTTTTGAGAAGTTATTACAAGCAGAAAAAGTATCTAAAATTCCAGTAAAAGATTATTTAGCAGCAACGTCAGTAGGGATTGTTGAAGAGCAAGGTGTTGTTTTAGATTTAAACTATGCAGAAGATTCTAAAGCAGACGTTGATATGAACGTGATTATGACTGGAAAAGGCCAATTTGTTGAAGTGCAAGGAACTGGAGAAGAAGCGACGTTTAGTAGAGCGCAGTTAAATGAACTACTTGATGCTGCGGAAAAAGGCATTTTCCAACTGATTGATATGCAAAAAGAAGCTTTAGGCGACATCGTATCTCATATAGAGTAGAGGTGGAAAGTATGAAACAAGTTGTTGTAGCGACAAAAAATATGGGTAAAGTACGTGAGTTTGCTGAGTTATTTGAGCGATTTGATTTAGAAGTAAAATCATTACACGATTTTCCTCATATTGAAGAAGTTGAAGAAACAGGTGAAACATTTGAAGAAAATGCGATCTTAAAAGCGGATAGTTTGAGTAGACAGCTGAATTCGATCGTAATTGCGGATGATTCGGGTCTTATTGTAGATGCTTTAAACGGAAAACCAGGAGTGTATTCAGCGCGTTTTGCTGGTGAACCGAAAAATGATCAAGCAAATATCGATAAAGTGTTACAAGAATTAAATGGCATTGACTTTGAAAAGCGTAAAGCACGTTTCTATTGTGCATTAGCAGTTGCTTTCCCTGAAGGTGATAAAAAGCCTGTCATTGTAAATGGGACATGTGAAGGATTTATTTTAGAACAACGCCGCGGAGAAAATGGTTTTGGATACGATCCGATCTTTTATGTGGAAGAATACAAAAAAGCAATGGCGGAATTAAGTTCAGATGAGAAAAATGCTATTAGCCACCGTGGTCGTGCTCTTCGTAAGTTAGAAGAAAAAATCCCGGAATGGTTTTTAGGAGAATAAGGGAGAGAGTATGATGAAAGCTTTAATCGTAAGCGATAGTCATAGCTCTGTGAAGGAATTACAGCAGTTGAAAGAGAAATATGAAGGGAAAGTAGATATCATGATTCATTGCGGTGATTCAGAGCTAACGCCTGCTCATGAAGAAATGCAAGGTTTCCGTGTTGTAAAAGGAAACTGTGATTATGCTAACTTTCAAGATGAAATTGTAACTGATGTAAATGGAATTCGCTTCTTAGTTGTGCATGGACATCGCCATAATGTGAAAATGACATTACAAACGCTAGCGTACCATGCGGAAGAAGTAGGAGCGCAAGTTGCATGCTTCGGACATTCTCACGTATTAGGTGCGGAATTAATCGACGGCGTTTTATTTATTAATCCAGGCAGTATTTTATTACCACGTCAGCGTGTAGAAAAGACATTTGCTGTATTAGAAATGGATGAAAATCAAATGGAAGTTCGTTTTGAAACATTAGACGGACAACTAGTTGAACAAGCAGTTTTTAAAAGAGGATAATAAAATTTATCCTCTTTTAAAAAAGGTGTTGACTTTATGTATGGTTATACATATAATAAATATTGTCGATAGGGCAACGGCGCTAACGAAGAAAAGAAAATAACATATGCGGGTGTAGTTTAGTGGTAAAACAAGAGCCTTCCAAGCTCTGGTCGAGAGTTCGATTCTCTTCACCCGCTCCATGTCCCAGTAGCTCAGCCGGATAGAGCATACGCCTTCTAAGCGTACGGTCGGGAGTTCGAATCTCTCCTGGGACGCTAACAAAAACCTTGTTATCTTTTGATAACAAGGTTTTTGTTTGTCTAAAAATTGATGTTTGGGTTATAAGTGTAGTTCATTCTTAATATCTGCGACCTTTCCTTCGATATTAAGCAGTTGCATATGTACTTCTTTTTCTTAAATAAAAAGAGCGCCGTTTATCCCGCTATTTGCCGGGCAGTAAGACCCCCACCTCAAAATTCAGCGGAAGCAAAGAAGTTAGGTGGGGTCGGGCTGTCCGTAAAAGTCCGATTGGTGAGGGTTGATTAAAGTTACACTTTATGCGCCCTGTTCCTCATATTTAATTTAAAGAATCAATAGGCTTATGGTAGAACTCAAATCCATATCCAGATTCTCCTAATTGTTCACTTGCAATGTTATAAAAGTTTTTACCATTCTAGTGTGATTGAGTAGCCGTTATCGGAACTTATCCCTGATAGTGTGTTACAATTAATAGAAGCGGAAAACGAGAATCTCCAATTGACTGGACGTGTGATTAGTTGGACAGTTTAAGAAGGTTGTATAAAAAGGGAGATGGCGCAAAGATGGCGAGAACAAAAGAGAATGATTTAACGGAGAAATTGGCAGAAGGTCAACGGAAATATGGTGACGGCAACTTTACAGTACAGAACATCGGTGATGAAACTAATCCGAATTGGACTGTCGTAAAAAATGTGAGGAAGGGATCGGCAGGCATTCGCGAAGGAGAAGATATATTAAGACTGCGATCAAAATATATAAAATAGTATGGAATGGGCGGAGCGGGAGTTCGAATCTCTCCTGGGACGCTAAAAAAACCTTGTTATCTTTTGATAACAAGGTTTTTTGTTTTAAATTAGTTATTAATAAACTTCTCAAATACAAAACCATAATCTTTCACATTGTATTGTTTCTTCGTATCAACAAGCCAGTTAAAGGCAATCTCGTTCATCTCTTTAAATTGCTCTGCTAAGTTTACTTGTGCGTTTGAAATACGGCTGAAAGCATTAGATGCCATATCTAAACTTTTATGTGCATATTGTAATGTAATGTCGTTGTCGTATGAAATTTCTTCAATTTTAAGTAAAGCCTTATATAAATCTTTTAATTCTTCAATATGTTTTTTATGAACATCAATTGAGTAATGCTCATCTCCCATTTGAAACTTAATTTCTATATCTAAATCAATCGTTCCTGCAGTTTCAAGTGCTACGTTTTTAATTTGATATTTACTATAGCTATAGCGGCGCAGTGTGCGTTTTTTACTTGTTGCGCTTGTACCATCTAGGTGGAGTAATCCTTTGTTTGTGAAGCAATATTCATCTGATTTGGATTTAATTAGAAAATAAATTTTCTCTCCATCTTCGTGCATCACGTAATCATCAGCATCAACTTTATCGTAATCTTTCGGTGTAATGACAGAACCTACATCGCTTAACCCTAAAACATCAGCAGCTACTTTTTTGAACATATATAATCCCCCTTGTAAATTAAATTCTTAATTGTACAAAAATATATTAACATGATTTTCATTTTTTGTTTTCTTGTAATACGAAAATATCTGAAGGTAAGTTAAGAAAAGTAACGCATAATTATTTTGATCCTAAATTATTTAGTAAATCTATTAGTCTAAGAGTCGATTCGCCGAAAAGTAACCAAGAGAAAAAAGCTAATTTTGCAAGTGATTATAGAGAAATTTCGTGAAAGCACCTCAAGCGATATGAGGTGTTTTTCAATCCCTTTTTGAAATCTTACAATTCTGTAAGGTAACTGTAAGGTAGTTCGATGGTAAGAAATTGCTAATCTTTTATAATGAAGATAACAACGATAAAACGAGGAGGAAGAAATGATGAAAGGGTTAGTTGTAACGGGCTTAACGGTTGCTTTTGGATTTGTAGCGTATGAGAAATTAACGTATGTAGTCGATGTTGTGAAACATTTGATTGCTTAGAGAAAACAGCTATGAGAGGGAAAGGGAATGAGTGAATGAATGGAATGGTTATTTGGAATTATAGGTACTTGTAGTGTAGTGTTATTGTTCTTTGTCCCAAGTGGTATACTTAGTTCGACAACAAGTTTGTTCTTCTTAAGTTTGTTTGCTTGTACGATGCTTATTATTATGTTTTTAATGAAGCGAAGTAAACCAATCTTCTATTTTAGCATGATTGTTATGGCAATTATTGTTCTCCAAATTATTACCCTTGTAATATACCCCACAATTATAAAAGCTTTCCATTAATGATGAATCCTCTGCGCTTGTTGCTGGGGATTTTTATTTGTACAATTTTAATTTTTAGTGGAGATTTACTCGTATCGGAATATAAAAATTAAATATTTTTATATTTCAAACAAATGATTTAAGGATGTTGTGTTCTCATTACGCATTTGATATATTTACTTTGAGCATAATTAAAATCAAGAAAAAGAGGCGGACGTATGGATAAAAAAGAAAATACGGTCGTATTGTTTCCACAACTATCAGAGCGCTATATTGATGAAGGTTTTTTAGCGCTGAAAGAGCGGAAATTCGAAGATGCATTGCGTTGCTTTGAAATATTACGTCAGTATAATGCGGAAACGGAACAAACGGAATTAGCTTCAGTTATTTGTTTACTCGAATTAAAACGTATGGAAGAAGCGAAAGATAAATGTGAACAGTTGCTTAAAACAGGAGTTGTCTTATTTGGTGATATTCTTGAAACGTACGTAACAATTTTAGTTCAAACAAATGATTATGAAGGTGTTATTGAAACTGTTGAAAAGGTTTTACAAACGAAAGATATAATGCCTGATCAAAAGGAAAAATTAGCGCAGCTTGCTTTATTTGCAGAAGGTATGCTAAATGAGGGAGACGCATCGCTAGTGGATTCAAACTTTGAATTGGATGAGTTTACTAATGAAATTTTTGGAGAAAACTTTGGACAGAAGCTAAGAGCGATTCAGCGACTTTCGTTAAAAGATTTAGATCTTGCATTACCTGTTTTAAAGAAATTTTTAATAGACGAAGAGCAGCACCCCTATTTGAAAACTTCTATTTTGTATAAAATGATAGAAAGTCAGGTAGAAGAAGAAATAGAGGTAGAAAAGTTTGGAAATACGATTAAGGTGATTCCAGCATTTACAGGTCATAATGAGGAGCAATCCAATAACATTATACATAAATTATCAAGCCGATTAGAGCAAAATTATCCCGATATATTTGAAGCGATGGTTACATATTGGAAAGAGTTGCAAATTAGCGTTTTCCCATTCGCTCTATTAATGGATAAAGAAGAG
>NZ_JAKUFQ010000096.1:0-20672 GCF_022663475.1 Bacillus cereus group sp. BfR-BA-01382 | reverse complement strand
GAAAAATCGTTGATATAATTTCCTGTACTATCAACATTTTGGAGGAGCATCTTTTTATTTACTTTTAAACATTATAACGTTATATTTACTTCTCCCTTTTTTTGTGTTACGCTAAGCGTGTGAAAGAGATATAAAAAATGAAACTTAAATGTAAGCGTATTCTTATGGCTTCTTATAGAAAAGGGTGGAAATACAATGACAGAACGATTCGTACTACGTAATGTGAAACGTGTGAACGGGGAAGAGATTGACATTGTAATTGAAAATAACAAAATCGCACAGGTGACGAAAGCTGGTGCTGGCGAGGGTGGAAAGGTTCTTGATTACTCTGGTACTTACGTATCGAGTGGTTGGATTGATTTGCACGTTCATGCTTTTCCAGGGTTTGATCCGTATGGCGATGAGGTGGATGAAATTGGCGTTAAGCAAGGGGTAACGACAATTGTTGATGCGGGTAGTTGCGGTGCTGATCGCATTGCAGATTTAGTAAAAAGTAGAGAGCAGGCAAAGACAAATTTATTTGCCTTTTTAAATATTTCTCGCATCGGTTTGAAACGAATTGATGAATTATCCAATATGGAATGGATAGATAAAGAGAAAGCGATAGAAGCAGTAGAAAAGTATAAAGATGTAATCGTTGGGTTAAAGGCGAGAATGAGTAAAAGTGTCGTTTGTGATAGTGGAATTGAACCGCTGCATGTAGCGCGCGCTTTATCTCGAGAAACATCATTACCGATTATGGTACATATCGGTTCAGCGCCTCCTCGCATTGAGGAAGTTGTACCTCTTTTAGAAAAAGATGATGTCATTACACATTATTTAAACGGGAAAGAAAATAATTTATTTGATGAAGAAGGTAAACCACTACCTGTGTTACTAGATGCAGTGAATCGCGGTGTGCATTTAGATGTTGGTCACGGTAACGCTAGTTTTTCTTTTAAAGTAGCAGAAGCAGCGAAGCGTTACGGTATTGCCTTTCGTACAATTAGTACAGATATTTACCGGAAGAACCGTATACACGGTCCAGTTTACAGTATGGCTCACGTTCTTTCGAAATTCCTTTACTTAGGTTATCCGCTAGAAGAAGTGATTGATGCGGTTACGAAAAATGCAGCAGAATGGCTTAAGAAACCAGAGCTTGGCCGCATTCAAGAAGGAGATATTGCAAACTTAACTTTATTTACGGTGAAAGATGAGAAGGTTACGTTAATTGATTCAGAAGGGGATCAGCGCATTGCTGAAAGAAGAATTGATACGAAAGGGGTTGTAATCAATGGGTCATTCATTGAATGCTAAGTACGGATTAAAAAGAGTAATTAATGCGAGCGGTAGAATGAGTATTTTAGGTGTATCCGCTCCTACAGATACAGTTATGGATGCGATGAAGCATGGTGGACAAAATTATGTAGAAATTGCTGATTTAGTAGATAAAGCGGGAGACCATATTGCGAGAATTCTAGATTCAGAGGCAGCAGTCGTTGTGAATTCAGCATCGAGCGGAATTGCACTTTCTATCGCTGGTATCGTTACAGAAGGAAATCGCCGTAAAAGTGAAAGACTTCATCAAGAAGTAATCGCGAAAAACGAAGTGATTATGTTAAAAGGTCATAACGTTCAATACGGTGCACCTGTTGAAACGATGATTTACTTAGGCGGTGGTAAACTCGTTGAAGTTGGCTATGCAAATGAAGGGAAAGCAGAGCATATTGAAGATGCAATTGGTGAAAATACAGCAGCGATTCTGTATGTGAAATCACATCATGCAGTGCAAAAAAATATGATTTCTGTTGAAGAAGCATGGGAAGTTGCGCAGCGAAATAACGTACCGCTTATCGTGGATGCAGCAGCTGAAGGAGATATTCAAAAATATGTGAAGTATTCAGATCTTGCCATTTATAGCGGTTCAAAGGCGATTGAAGGGCCTACTTCTGGTATTGTTGGCGGGAAACGAAAATACATCGAGTGGCTGAAAGTACAATTACATTGCATCGGAAGAAGTATGAAAGTTGGGAAAGAGACGACTTTCGGTTTACTTCAAGCGCTTGATGAGTACGGAGTAAAAGAAGATAAGAGCGAGCAAGAAAAAGAGCTATTACAAGTACTTATGCCGCTAAAAGAATTAAATGGTGTAAATGTAACGATCGTTCAAGATGAAGCAGGAAGAGCAATCTTTAGAGCTCGTATTCATATTAACGAGAAAGAGTTAAACAAATCAGCAAAAGAAGTTGTGACTGCATTACGCGAAGGGGAAATCGCCATTTATACACGTGATTACGGAGTAAGACAAGGATTCTTTGATATTGATCCACGTCCACTTCAAGGTGATGACATACATGTGATTGAAGAAAAATTGAGAGAAATCGTAGGGGGAAACTAAAATGACAAACATTCAAAAACGTTTTTATAAAGGCCACGTAGCATTAAATGTATTAGCAAACAATATAGAAAATGCAAAAGATATTTTTGAAGCAGCAGAAGGTTATGTAGTAGTGGGAGTGTTATCAAAAGACTACCCAACAGTAGAAGAAGCTGTTACAGCTATGAAAGCATACGGAAAAGAAATTGATGACGCTGTATCAATCGGACTAGGCGCAGGAGATAATCGCCAAGCAGCAGTTGTAGCTGAAATTGCGAAGCATTATCCTGGTAGCCATATTAACCAAGTGTTCCCTTCAGTTGGAGCAACGCGAGCAAATCTCGGCGAAAAGGATAGCTGGATTAATAGTTTAGTATCACCAACAGGAAAAGTAGGTTACGTAAATATTTCTACTGGCCCAATTAGTGCGGCTGGAGAAGAAAAAGCAATCGTTCCAATTAAAACAGCGATCGCACTTGTACGTGATATGGGCGGAAATTCATTGAAATACTTCCCGATGAAAGGGCTAGCTCACGAAGAAGAATATCGCGCAGTTGCGAAAGCTTGTGCAGAAGAAGGATTCGCATTAGAGCCAACAGGTGGAATTGATAAAGAAAACTTTGAAACAATTGTACGTATTGCGCTTGAGGCAAATGTAGAGCAAGTTATCCCGCACGTATACTCTTCTATTATTGATAAAGAAACTGGTAATACGAAAGTAGAAGATGTTCGTGAATTATTAGCAGTCGTGAAAAAGCTAGTTGATCAATATGCGTAAGAAAATTGCAGCATTCGGCGAAGTAATGATGCGCCTGCAAGTACCTGGATATGAATTGTTGTCGCAAGCTAACACGTTAAATTACTCATTTTCAGGTACAGGTGTGAACGTTGTAGCGGCACTTTCTCACTTAGGGCATGAAGGGCTTCTTATTTCAACTTTACCGGAAAATTCGGTTGGAGATGCAGCTGTATCTTACATTCAAAAGTTAGGGATTCAAACTTCTCTTGTTTCAAGAGGTGGTAAATATGTAGGTATGTATTTTTTAGAAAATGGATTCGGTGCACGTGCAAGCCGCGTTACATATTCGAATCGATTAGAAAGTAGCTTCAATACGGCATGTGAAGAAATGTATCAATTTGAAGAAATCGCAAAGGAAATTGATATCGTTCATTTTTGCGGTATTACACTTGCGATGAATGATACTGTGCGTCATCATATGAAATCTTTAGCGAGAGCAGTTAAAGAAAACGGAGGAACCGTCGTTTTTGATTGTAATTATCGTCCCTCACTTTGGGGAGAAGACGGATATGAACAGGCAAAACCGCATTATGAAGAAATGCTAGGGCTTGCTAATATCGTTATGATGAATGAAAAAGATGCGATGTTCGTTCTTGGGATGAAAACAGAAGAGACGGAGCGTGAGGCGCAGCTGCTGGATCTCATTCCAAAGGTAGCTGAAACGTATCATATTGCTACAATCGCTGGTACTCATCGCTCTATTAACAGTGATAATACACATTCGCTTCGCGGGTTTATATGTAAAGATGGATCGTTCACTTTTGCAAAAACACTTACGTTTTCTGTATATGATAGAATAGGTGCTGGAGATGCTTATACGAGCGGAATTATTCATGGCGAGATAAAAGAGTTCGCACCAGAGAAAGCTGTTTCATTTGCGTCAGCAGCTGGAATGCTAGCACATACAATCGTCGGTGATACGCCAATGTCATCAGAGAAAGATATACTTCGGGCAATGACGGCATCAGTAGGTGATGTAGAAAGGTAGTGGGTGTAACAGTGAACGTAACGAGGAAAAAAGGACCATTATATTTACAAATAAAAAATATTATTCGTGATCGCATATTACATGGTGTATATGCGATTCATACGAATATTCCTTCAGAACCGCAATTAGAGGAAGAGTTCAAAGTTAGCAAGATTACAGTACGAAATGCCATTAAAGAACTCGCTCAAGAAGGATACTTGGAAAAAAAAAGCGGTAAAGGAACGAAAGTAATTCGTAATACTTCGGCGACAAAGTTGTCAAAGGGTAAGAAATTTACAGAAGTGTTAGTGGAAGAAGGATATAAAGTACAGAAGAAATTGCTAAAAGCAGAAGTCGTACATAATGAGGAAGGAACAGTGCCATTTCGATTATTCGGGAAAGAGAGTTTCCGTATCGAACGTTTATATACGTTAAATGATACACCGTACATTCATTATACGCACTATTTCTCAGCACACATGGCAAGTACAGATTTATCGGACTTTGATTTACAATCGCTTTATGATTTAGTTGAAGACCGAGGTATACATTTAGAAAACTTCAGAGATGAATTCGCTGTTGGGCTTGCCCCTAGCTTCGTTGCAGAAGCGCTAGGTGAAAAAGAGGGGACAGCGTTATTAAAACGTATGCGCTATTCTTATGATGAAGTTGGCGAAGTAATTGAATATAGCGAAGGCTACTACAATACAGAAATGCAGCATTATGTAGTGAATTATGACGTATAAAAAGAGGGGATGTTCCCTCTTTTTTTATAAAGTAAAACTTTAATTAGTGGAGGAGGGCATCACCCGCTAATTATTAGCCCACACCAATCGGGATAAAAGTAAGGAGAATGAGAGATGGATATATACTTATTAATCGTCACGTTACTTGCGATCACAATTGTTATTTTAGGGGTATCATGGTGGAAATGGCATGCATTTATTAGTTTAACAGTTGCGAGTTTGTTTTTAGCTATTATGTCTGGACTGAACTTAACGAAAATAGTGGCTGCCTATGAAACTGGTGTTGGTAGTGTACTAGGACATTTAGTTGGTATTTTGGCACTTGGAACTATATTAGGGAAAATGATGTCTGATTCAGGGGCAGGCATGCAAGTTGCAGATTTCTTTATTCGATTTTTCGGCGTAAAAAAATTACCTTGGGCTATGTTATTTGCGGGGTTTGTTATAGGGATTCCTGTCTTTTTTGAAGTAGGGATCGTCATTTTATTACCACTTGTTATTTCCATTCGAAAAACGACGAAGCAAAATATATTATTAATTGCGTTACCTGTTATTGCGGGATTATCTATCGTACATGGGCTAGTACCACCACATCCAGGTGCCATGACAGCAATCGGTATTTATAACGCGAACTTAGGAAAGGTACTTTTATATTCATTACTTATCGCGTTACCAACGGCTATTATAGCAGGGCCAATATTTGCAAAGTGGGTACATAAGAGGGTTATACCGGAAAATGAACCGGAGCTTGTTCGAGTTACGACAGTATCAACTGATTTGCCAAGTCGTAAAGTATCATTCTTTATTATTTTATTACCAGTTGTATTGATGATTTTATCAGTAGTTGCACCATATATTTCATTACCAGAAAAGTTAACTGAATTTTTTGTTTTTATAGGGAGTCCAGTAATCGCTTTACTTATTTCATGTTTCGCAGCATTTTATTTACTTGGAATAAGACAAGGAATTAATAAAAAGATAATTAAAAAATTAACGGATGAAAGTTTATTACCGGTCGGCTCCATTATCTTAATTATTGGTGCAGGCGGTGGATTTAAACAAATATTAATTGAAAGCGGCGTTGGAACGGCTATTGCACAAATGGCAGAACATATTTCGTTATCACCAATTGTATTAGCTTTCATGGTAGCTGGATTAATTCGAATTGCAACAGGTTCAGCGACAGTCGCACTAACGACAGCAGCAGGAATTGTTTCACCGGTTATTCAGCACATGTCTGGTGTGAATTTAGAGCTTCTCGTTATTGCAACCGGTGCAGGTTCATTAATGTTTTCTCACGTAAATGATGCAGGCTTCTGGCTTGTAAAAGAGTATTTAGGATTAACGGTGAAGGAAACATTTAAAACGTGGACGGTGCTGGAAACATTGTTGTCATTTATTGCATTCGGTTTTGCCCTTTTGTTGAATATGTTTCTTTAAAAGATACCTGAATAGGTATCTTTTTTTTGATTAAGCCCAATTGCTAAAACAAGCCCGTTTTTAGGTAAGCCAAGCTTCCTATTCGCCCTGAAAACATAATATAAATGGAATCCCCTCATTTAGAACAAGAGGAACTTGTTATGAATGATACTAAAGGAGGAATAGGGTAATGAGCGAAAAGTGTGAACACAGACATGATGATTGTAACCGCAGAAATGGTTGCGGAGGCGGTTTTGCGCTTCTAATCGTATTGTTTATTTTATTAATTATCATCGGTGCTAGCTGCTTCGGCGGAGGCGGCTCTTGTGGATACGGTGGTTACGGCGGTTATGCTGGCGGCTATGGTGGATATTGCTGCTAATTAAAAACTATTGAAAATGGCCTTGTGCAATACGCACAAGGCCATTTTATTCATATTTTTATATGCTGTGATAATTTATTAATGTACAGAGAACGGATTAAGAAGAAGAAAATGATCTCGATAATCCCGAAAAAGGTGAGTACGATACATGTCTCTTTTAGTAAGGAGAAAGAAAACATGCTTTGTAAAAACTTAACCGCAAATAACGTGTGAACACCAGCAACGATGTAAGGAACAAAAAATAAAATTCCTAATTGAATGGTTGCAGAGCGAAACATTTCTAATTCAGTTAAGCCAAGTTTTGTAATCGTAATATACTTTTGTCTTTCAGTTGTTAAGTCATTATACATACGGAAATATAAGACACTAGCCGCACCGATAAAGAAGATAAAACCAAGAAATGCCCAAATAAAGAATTGAGCAACTGCATTTCCTTTACCGTAAATGAGTTCATCCGTAGCCGTATGTATGAAGAAAGGAACTTGAGCGTTCTCTTCTGTATGCTTTTTGTAGAACTCACGTGCATCACCACTAATAACACGTAACATATTTTTGGTTGGAACTATTGCATTTTCCCAGTTTTCTACGAAGTAGTTATAGATTACGGTTGTCTCAATATGAGGAATCATATTATCAAATACATAATCTTGTACGACAGCTAAATGTGGGAATGCAAAGGATGGTTCGATTCCCTTATTAATAAACCCTTTAATATGAAATTCTTTTTTATTAGACCCGAGTGTAATCGTATTTTGCTTTGCAAATGGATTAGATACGAGATCGAGAAGTTCTGGTGAGTGCCGAGAAATAATATAAACTTCTGTAGAATCGATTGTTATTTCCGGTCTTTTCAATTGTTTAGCAATTGCGTTATAATCACTCATCTTCATAAGCATAATATCTTCTTTGGAAGCTGTATCTTTTAATACTGTAAACTTATATTTTTTGTACTGAAAATTACTAGTTGTAAGCTCCGTTTCAATTGTAGAAATATGCTTTTGTTCAAGGGAATTGTCACCTTCTGATGTATAAGTGAAGGGGACGGGATATCGCTCTAGTACTGATGCCTTCGTATTGTTATTAGCGGCGAATAACCCAATAATAATTGTAAATGCAAGTGCAGATAGCATAGAAACGATAAAGAGTACGTTAATATTACTACGGGTACGAGCAACTAAGTCCGAAATCCATAACATATTTATTTGTTTCAAATAAAACTTTCTACGCTTCTTTAAAATATAGATAAAAAGAAGAAATGTTTGTGAAAAGAATAAATATGTCCCGACTACTACGAGCGGTAAAATAGATAACATAATAAAAAAGACAGATCCATTTTGCACATTTTTTTCCGTTACGTAGCCTCGCGGATAACCAGCGATATAATAGCATAGCCCTAAACAAATTAAAGCAAATAAAGAGATGAGTATAGATGGTCTTTTTTCAGCTGGTATTTTCTTGTTCCCTTTAATAAGGTGGGCTGTTTTTCGAGTACGAATAAACATTGGTGTAAACGTAGAAACGATTAAAAATAAAATGATAAACGTTACGGTTGTCACGATAATCGCTTCTGTTGGCCAATATAAATAGAGACCTTTAGCACTTGTTAATTTCGAAGTGACTAATAAGAAAAAGTTAGAAAATACAAGGCCACCTTGAATGCCGATAAAGATAGACAATATCCCGATTATCATATTTTCAGTAAATAACAGTCTTTTTAATTGTCGCTGTGAGATACCGAGAATTGTGAGTATCCCGAATTGCTGCTTCCGTACATTTAAAAATGTTCCAATTGAATATAAGAGAAAGAAGAACGAGAACATAACAATCACAAGCTGTGCTGTACTAGCTAAGTTCATTAGAGGATCACGTTCTTGAAAGTTTTGTACACTCTGTAACCGCGGGTGATACGCGTATACAGTAAATGAAAAGAAAACCATGATAGAAAAGGCACTACTGACAAAGTAGGCGAAATATGCTTTCGAATTACGCGAGACATTTTTAAATGCGAATTGCCAAAATGTCATCCACGTCTTCCTCCTAATAACGCTAGAACATCTAATATTTCTTGATAAAATTTCTCGCGATATAATCCGCGGTGTAGTTCGTTGTAAAGCTCGCCATCTTTAATGAAAATGACGCGGTTACAATAACTTGCTGCAAACGGATCGTGCGTAACCATTAAAATCGTTGCATCTTCTTCTTTATTTAATTTCGTAAATAGCTCCATTACGTCAATTGCTGCTTTTGAATCTAAGTTCCCTGTTGGTTCATCAGCAAGTAGAAGTGAGGGATGATGGATAACAGCACGTGCTACTGCGGTACGCTGTGCTTGTCCTCCAGAAACTTCAAAAATACGTTTGTCCAAAATATGATCAATTCCAAGCTTTTTTGAAATGTTATCAAGCTTTTCATCCATTTCTTTTAACGGAACATTATCTAATGTTAAAGGTAGTACGATATTTTCACCGATTGTTAGTGTATCTAGTAGATTAAAATTTTGGAAAACAAATCCTAACTCTTGGCGGCGGAAAATGGCTAACTTCTCTCTACGAAATGTGTGCGGTTTTTTTCCATTAATAACGACATCACCAGAAGTAGGGGAATCAATTGTAGAAATAACGTTTAAAAACGTAGATTTACCGCTACCAGATGGCCCCATGATAGCAACAAATTCACCTTTATCTACGTGTAAATTTATATTTTTTAAAGCGGTATGAGGTACTTTTCCCTCATACACTTTTGAGACGTTTTTTATGTGTAATACTTCTTCCATAATAATCACCTTTCTATTCTCTAAAACTTAATGTGTTGTGATAATTTTTGCATATAGAAGGAACGAATTAAAAGGAAAAATAGAATTTCAACCGTTCCAAAAATCATAAGTACGACTGTAATCTCAGCGAAAAACGAGAGATGTAATATTTCTTGTAGCATCTTTGTCGCAAACATCGTATGGATCGATGACATAATGTAAGGCACGAAGAAAAGAATCGCAAGCTGAATTGTCGCTGAACGTTTCATTTCAGTCTCAGTTAAGCCAATTTTCGTAATCGTTATATATTTTTCTTGCTCATTTGTTAAATCTGTATACATTCGGAAGTAAAGAACACTGCCAGCACCGATAAAGAAAATAACCCCTAGGAAAGTACCAATTAAGAAGAACGAAGCGACATTTAGTTTTGTTTTATATAGAGAATCGCTCGCTTCACTTGCATGGAACGGTGGATGCTCTGCTTGAATCGCTGCATTGTCGTTATCGATTTTTGTTATAAACGCTGAACCGATATTATGTGCTTTCTCCCAATCTGTAACCTTGAAGTTATATACACTCATTTGTTTGGAAACGGTGGATAAGGCTTCTACATTTTCATCAGATAGTATGAGTACTTGGTATATTAAGCTGTTTGGGAATGGGTTATAACTTTTATATTCTTTCACTTGTAGTTGTAAATTGTTTTGAGTAAGTGTAAGAGTATTTTTCTTGTCTTTATTGTGAAGTGTTCCAATAACTTGATCATCTAAGTCTTTCATAAGGATATAAGATTCATTCTTATTCACCGTGAGTTTTACCCAATTTAACGCCTTAGCAAGTACATTATAGTCACTTTGTTTAATTGCGTAATAGAGCTGTGTGTTATCTTCAGCTGAAGATACTTCATATATATCTGTTTTAAATTTTGTATAAGTAAAGTGCTCTTCATTAAATTTCTGCTCTAACCAGTTTAAATGTTCATCAGCTAATGTATTTTCAGTATGTGATAAATAAGTAAACGGGAAAGGGTTTTGTCTAATCGCATCAAACTTTGTAAATTTCCCGAATCCATATAAGAATGTAATCATTGTAAAAGCGAGCGTCGATAGCATCGCCACAATAAAGAGCATATTAATATTCGTACGAATGCGTGATGCTAAATCAGAAATCCAAAGCATATTAATTCGTTTCATATAAAACGTTCTTCGCATTTTTAAAATACGAATAAGTAAAAAACTAATTTGTGAAAAGAAAAAGTATGTTCCAGCTGCAATAAGCGATGGGATGACAAATATACTAGAGATGGCATATAAAAGCCCAATGATGTCACCTAGCGACATAAAATACAGCGGATTTGCGGCTAACGCATATCCACATATTAAACACATCGCACCAAATAGAGAGATGAGAACGGATGCTTTTCTTTCTTTTTGTTTTGTTCCTTCTTTTAAAAGACGTACGGCTTTTCTCGTACGAATGAGCATGGGTGTAAAAGATGATACGAGAATGAAGAGCCCAAGAAAGATGATGATAGTTAAAACGATAGCACTTGTAGGCGGATATAAATATAAACCAGGTACGTGTGTAATTTTGGCGGTAACTAATAAAAAGAACTGTGAAAAGACGACTCCAAGTTGAATGCCAAAAAATATAGAAAGAGCACCAATTAACATATTTTCTATAAATATGAGTCGTTTTAATTGTTTTTGAGATATGCCAAGTACTGTTAAAATCCCGAACTGTTTTTTTCGTACTTTTAAAAACGTACCGATTGAATACAGTAAAAAGAAAAATGAAAAGAACACAATGACAACTTCTGAAATTGTCATTAATATGTTCAGAGAATAATTCACGTCTGTCATATGCAATTTAGGATGAAATAAATAAACTGCAAATGAGAAAAAGATTGCGATGGAGAACGCACTGCTTACAAAATAGGCGAAATAAGCTCTGGCGTTCCGCGTCACGTTTTTAAATGCAAACTGCCAAAATGTCATTCACCTAGCCTCCTAATGGGGTGAAGATGAGAAGAGCATAAGAAATACTCTTTTCATCAAGTTTGTTTTAAATATTTTGTCCACTCGTGTACTGTGATAATTTTTGCATATAAAGTGAACGAATAAATAAGAAAAATACGATTTCAACGAATCCAAAAATAATAAGAACGGCTGAAACTTCTTTGAACAGAGATAAACCAATTACATCTTGTAGCATTTTTGTTGCGAACATTGTATGAATGGATGCCATAATGTACGGAATGAAAAATAAAATACTAAGTTGAATGGTTGCAGATCGTTTCATCTCTGTATCTGTTACACCGATTTTAGAAATCGTTATATATTTCTCTTGTTCGTTCGTCAAATCCGTATACATTCTAAAGTAAAGAACGCTACCAGCTCCAATGAAGAAGATAACTCCTAAAAATGTCCCGATTAAGAAGAATGCGGCACTACCAGATGTTATTTTGTATAACGATCCTGCTGATTCAAAGGATCGAATAAGAGGTCCTTCATACTGGGATTTATTTCGATCTTTTTGCACCTTTTCTATAAAATTATCAGCAATTTCATATGTCTGTTCCCAGTTTTGAATTTTGTAATTGTATGCTGATATATGTTTTACGGTGTTAGGTAAGTTATTTACGATAATATCAGGCAACACTATCGTTTGATATGAAAAGTCAGATGGGATTGCGTTTACATGCTCATAGCCTTTCACTCGTAATTTCGTATTTGTACTAGAGAGTGTAATGTAATCTCTTTTGTAGCTTTGCTCAAATTCGTTGAATATGGTGATATAAGATGTCCCTGTTAGCACATATGCTTCGTTATCATCCATAAATAGTTGTTTCATTCGTAAAGAATCTGCAAGTTTGTTATAGTCACTTTGCTTAATTGCGTATACGTCATTATAAATGGCTATATCTTTATCTTCTTTTAGTGGTGTTTCATATATATCAGCTTCTATTTTTTGATAAGGGAAATGCTCTTTTTGTAATTGTTGCTCAAGCCAATTTAAATGCTCTGTAACAAAAGGGTTCGCATCATAAGAAAAATAAGAAATTGGAAAAGGAGAAGTTCTATTAACTTCTAGCTTAATAAATTTCCCGAATCCATATAGAAACGTAATCATTGTGAAAGCGATCGTAGATAGCATCGCTACAATAAAAAGCATATTAATATTCGTTCGAATACGGCTCGCTAAATCCGAAATCCAAAGCATATTAATCCGTTTCATATAAAACTTCCTTCTTTTCTTTAAAATATAAATCAGTAAGAAACTAATTTGTGAAAAGAAGAAATATGTTCCGATTGTAACAAGCATTGGGATAACGAAAATACTTGAAACCATATATATAACACCGATTTGCGGGCTTACTGATACGAAATATTTAGGATTTCCAGCTAACGCATAACCACCAAATAAACAAATCGCACCAAATAATGAAACAAGTATGGAGGGTTTTCTTTCTTTTTGTTTTCCACCATTTGTTTTTAAAAGGTGTACCGCTTTTTTTGTACGAATAAGCATTGGTGTGAATGCAGATACAATGATAAAAAGACTAAGGAAAACAATGGTTGTTAAAATAAACGCGTTAGTAGGACCGTATAAATATATTCCTGGAACATGCGTAAGTTTGGATGTTACTAATAAGAAAAATTGAGAAAAAACAACTCCAAACTGCATGCCGAAAAAGATAGATAAAATCCCGATTAACATATTCTCCATAAAAACAAGACGATGTAATTGTTTTCTCGATATCCCTAAAATGGTCAAAACACCAAATTGTTTTTTTCTAACTTTTAAAAAAGTACCAATGGAATATAGTAAAAAGAAGAAAGAGAAAAATACAATTACTACTTCTGAAAATATCATTAATCCTGAAATTTCAGAGGTCATGCTAAAATTTTGTAATTTCGGATGAAACAAATAAACAGCAAATGAAAAGAACACAGCAATGGAAAAGGAACTACTTACAAAGTAAGCAAAATAAGCTCTTGAATTACGCGTTACATTTTTAAATGCAAATTGCCAAAATGTCATAGATTATACCTCCGGCTAGAAGATATAGAAGTAGTTGTATTGCAAAAAATGTATGAGATTGAGTTCTCATACATTTTGCTTGCATATGTTACGATCATGCTTCGGTCACCTTCTCCGTATGTTCTGCTTGATTATTTGCAGCGTTGTGGAAGATGATTTTAATCGTCGTTCCTTTACCAACTTCAGAATCTAGTTTGACAGAGTGACCTAAATAATCACAAATTTTACTTACAATATAAAGTCCCATACCAGTAGATTCTCCGAATGCGCGACCGTTTTTCCCAGTGTAAAACGGTTCAAATACTCTTCGAATATCTTCTTGCGGAATACCAACACCTTCATCACGAACTTCTAAAATAATATCTTTTCCGTTTCGATAAGCAGATAAGAAAACTTTCTTTCCGCGTTCACCAGAGTAACGAACAGCATTTGTCATTAACTGATAGATGATAAATTTTAGCCATTTCGCATCAGAAGCAACTTTTAAATCAGAATGGACTTCTAAAACAGGGAAGACACCATTACGAATGAATAGTTCTTTTAATCCGTTAATATTTTTTGTTACCGTATCTTTTAATGAAATCGTCTCGACATGGAAATCTTCATGGAAGTTATTTAACCTAGCCATGTATAAAGCCATATCAAGCCCTTGGTTTAGACGCTCTAATTCTTTTTTAAACTTTGGAATTAAATGCTCGTCTTCCATTTCTAGCACCATAAGCTGCATAACAGAAACAGGTGTCTTCATTTGATGTACCCAATGGTTAATAAATAATTGATGTTCTTGTTGTTTTACTTCATACGATTGTAGTTCTTTTTGGAAGAGGCGGTACTGCGTACGCACGAGTTCATTGACACCGTGAGGCATCGGAGCAGTCGCTCTTTCAATAAACGCATCTTCCATTTTTTCTGGTTGCTCACTTAATCTATGGTACATTCTACGATTGCGAACGTAACGATAAGCGAGGAAACAAATAAATAAGTATAAACTTAAAACAACGAAGTAAAATTTATTGTTTTGAAATCCATCTACTGCATCATAAAGAACGAAGATGATACCGAAGTTTAATACGTACAGTAGGAAAAATGCAAAATGATCACGTAAAAATAGCTTCATGCTTATTCACTCCAAGTTGCGTTAAAGCGATATCCAAGTCCACGTACTGTTTCAATAGAGTTCTCAATACCAAGCTCATTAAACTTTTTACGAAGACGCGTAATGTTTACGTTCAATGTATTTTCCTCAACGAAACTTTCATCATCCCAAAGCGCAGCTAATAAATCTTCACGGCTCGCTGTACGAGGGAATTTTGATAATAACATTTCTGCTAAAATAGCTTCTTTCTTCGTTAAAAGAACTTGTTCAGATCCAAAATGAATTTCTGGACGTTCTGGAAATAGTTTTAACCCTTCTACTTCAACGATACGTTCAGAAATATTTGGTGCATAATCACCGTAAATACGGCGTAATTGTCCTTTGATTTTCGCCATTACAACGTCGTAGTGGAACGGTTTTGTAATGTAATCATCCGCACCGCTTTCAATCGCCATAATTTGTTCCATCTCACCAGCACGCGCTGAAATGAAAATAATTGGACAAGTAGATTCATGACGAATTTGACGGCACCAGTAGAAACCATCGAATTTCGGTAAGTTTACATCAAGTAAAACAAGATGTGGTTTCACAGCGTTAAACGATTCCATAATATCATCGAAATTCTCCGCTACAACAGCCTCATAACCGTACTTCTGAATGTGAGATTGCAGTAATGATGAAATATTTGGATCGTCTTCAACGATTAAAATTTTATACATATGTATATTCCTCCTCAAAAAAAACAATTGTAGCTATAGTGTATCATGTGTTTCAAGTCTTTTCATTATGTTGAAAGATAAGCTAGTAAACAGTATAGGTTAAAAGTTAGAAAAGTAAAAAGTATTATAGGAATAATTCAATATATTTTCCTTTTAAATATATGAATGAATAAAAAGTATTATATTTTTTATGAAATTTGGAACTTTATTTTGCTTACCGTCCAATATATAGTGAGAACATCGTTAAGGAGGGGGCACTACTTGGCAAGTAATGAAGATATACATATTTGGATAGAGCGTTTACTAAAAGGTGACGAGGAGGCTTTTGAATTTATATTTAACTTAACGAGTCAGAGAGTCTATGAAACCGTCTTTGCTATAGTTAAAAATCGGCATGATACAAATGAAATCGTAAATGAAATCTACTTTCAACTTTGGAAATCTATTTCAACATATGATCAATCTAGACCGTTTCTATTTTGGTTGAATGGAATTGTTTACAAACAGATTAGTCAATGGAGAAAACACATATGGAAGAGGCTGCGCTTATTTGAAAAACAACAACTAAGTGATGAGACAGTTGTAGAAGTTCCAGAAAAAGTAT
This sequence comes from Bacillus cereus group sp. BfR-BA-01382, assembly GCF_022663475.1. Classification (NCBI taxonomy): domain Bacteria; kingdom Bacillati; phylum Bacillota; class Bacilli; order Caryophanales; family Bacillaceae; genus Bacillus; species Bacillus cereus group sp. BfR-BA-01382. Next base: position 4,788 of record NZ_JAKUFQ010000096.1, on the reverse strand, counting down.
TATTAAGAAAAGAAACAGAAGAGCTGCTTTCCTTTTTAACCTGCGTAATCTTTAGATTTTATTCAATATAGAGTAATTGGCGTAGGGTACAAAATAAAAAGGGGCGTATAGATGATTGACAATTAACTAAAATCATTTTAACATTTAGATAAATATCTAAATGTCTAATTAATGAGGGGAAGAAAGACATTGAATCAAGCATTCAAAGCATTAGCAGATCCAACAAGGCGAAAAATTTTAGATTTATTAAAAGAAGGCGATCTAACCGCTGGTGAGATCGCTGAACATTTCAATATGACAAAACCAAGTATTTCACACCACTTAAACGCACTTAAAAATGCTGAACTTATTCAAGATGAAAAGAAAGGGCAATTCGTTGTGTACTCTTTAAACACAACGGTCTTTCAAGATTTGTTGACTTGGGTGTTTACATTTACGAATAAGGGGGAAGAGGGGAAATGAAAAAACATCTTTTTGCAATCTTATTAATCGTTATAACTTGTTTAGCTTGGGCGTTTGCTTGGCCGCATTTGCCGGATACAATTGCGACACATTGGAGCGGCGGTAAGGTAGATGGCTATTCGTCTAAATTTTACGGAATGGTTTCTATGGTCGGAATTATGATTGCATTATATATATTTCTAAATGTGATACCAAAGATTGATCCAAGGAAAGCAAATTACGAGAAATTTTCTAAAGCCTTTATGATGATGAATAATGGGGTACTATTGCTACTATTTGTAGGAAATATAGATATTATTACAAGTGGATTAGGATATAACTTATTCATTAATCGGGTGCCTGAATTATTAGTTGGTGTTTTATTTTTAGTAATGGGTAATTATTTACCACAGTGTAAGCCAAACTTTTTTGTCGGGATGCGTAATCCATGGACGTTAAGTAATGAAGAAGTATGGCGGAAAACACATCGGTTTAGCGGAAAAGTATTTGTGGCGTTAGGAGTTATTATGATTATAAGTGTTTTCGCTCCGGCTGATTGGAGAACTTATATAATGCTTGGGATTATAGTAGTTGCTGTCATTATAACGAATTTATATTCTTACGTTTTGTATAAAAAAGAAATACAAATGTGAGTTATATTAGTCAAATTTTATATTTATAGTTTCTATGTGTTAAGGGATTTTAATACTCAGTGGGAATAATGAAAAGCTCACTGAGTAAATTTTTCGTTTTAAGGTCTGAAAATTCAATCGAAAAGGTGATTTGGGGGGGATTTACATGTTAGAAATTATAAATTTTAGCAAGACATATAAAGACGGTAAGAAAGCAGTTGATCATTTGAATATTGCTGTTAAAGCAGGGGATATCTTTGGATTTATTGGACATAACGGTGCGGGGAAAAGTACAACAATTAAGTCGTTAGTAGGAGTTATAGATTTTGAAGAGGGTGAAATTTTTATTGATGGACATTCAGTAAAAAAGGATCCGATTGCATGTAAGAGAGTAATGGCGTATATTCCTGATAATCCAGATTTATATGAGCAATTAACAGGAATTCAATATTTGAACTTTGTTGCGGATGTGTTTAAAGTGCCTGCGAGGGATCGGGAAGAACAGATACAGAAGTATGGGGATGCTTTTGAGATTACACCGTACTTAGGGGACTTAATATCTTCTTATTCACACGGTATGAAACAAAAAGTAGCGATTATATCGGCGGTTTTACATAAACCAAAATTATTAGTTTTAGATGAACCTTTCGTTGGTCTTGATCCAAAGGCAGCCGTAGTATTGAAAGGTATTATGAAAGAGCTTTGTGAAAAAGGAAGTGCGATTTTCTTTTCTACGCACGTTTTAGATGTAGCTGAGAAGTTATGTAATAAAGTAGCGATGATTAATAGAGGGAAATTAGCACTTTCAGGAGAAGTAAATTCTTTAATTAAGGAAGGCTCATTGGAAGAGCTCTTTATGAAGGAGCTTGCTAATGAATACTAATAGTTTAGGTCTTTTGAAAATTCGGTTGATAACGCAGCTCGGTTTAAACACCTTTAAATACGAAAAAGATAAGAAAAAGAAGCAGAATAAGATTTTGCTGACAGCATCTATTGCTCTAGTTGGTGTCATGTTAATGTTATATTGCGGAGCTTCGGCATATGGGTTGGTAAAACTAGGAATGAGTGAAATTATTCCCGTCTATGCACTAGTTATTAGCAGTATATTAACGTTGTTTTTCACTATATTTAAGGCAAATGGAGAAATTTTTGCTTTTAAGGATTACGACTTTTTAATGTCATTGCCGATTCGCGTAAGTACTGTTATTGCAAGTAGATTTTTGTATTTATACCTGCTGAATACAATCTTTTCAATCATAATCATGCTACCAATGGGAGTTGTGTATTGTATACATGAAAATCCATCAGTTTCTTTTTACTTTATGTGGTTCATCAGTATGTTTATCGCATCTTTAATCCCAACAACAATCGCAGCAATCTTTGGAGCTTCGATTACGGCAATCGCTTCTAAATTTAAAAATACGAATAAAATAACTACGATTTTAAGTTTTATAGTAATTATTACATTCGGTTCCTTTATGCTAAAAAACGGAAATGCTCAATATAGCCTTAATGATATGAACGGAATTGGTGCAATTGTTTCGAAGCAATTAACTAAAGTGTATCCATTAGCTAACATGTTTCAAAAAGCAATTGTTAATGCTGATATGGTAGCTTTCATCTTATTTGTGGGGATATCAGTGATTTGGTATTATCTTTTTATAAAAATACTTTCGTTAAAATATAAGCAAATAAACACAGGGATCACCACTTATCATATGCTTTCAAATTATGAGATTAATAGCATGAAAAAAGAGAGTGTATTGGTCGCATTGTATAAAAAAGAGCTGACACGTTTCTTCTCTTCTACAGTGTATGTTATAAATAGTGGAATGGGAGTCGTGATGGCGCTAGCTTTCTCGCTAGCTATAGTTGTAGTAGGACCAAGCCAATTAATAGCGTATCCTGGAATTGAGCCCCTGTTGCAAAAAATTGCCCCATTTGCTATTGCAGCAGCGATTTCGATGACATGTACAACATGTGTGTCATTGTCTTTAGAAGGAAAAAATGTATGGATTATTAAATCATTGCCTATAGCGCCAAAGGTGATTTATGATAGTAAAATTCTTATGAATCTTTCATTGAGTATACCTGCATCACTTATTAGTGCTGTATTACTAATAATCGGGTTAAAGCTAGATGTTTGGAGTTCTCTTTTCATCGTCATAACACCGATAATATATTCATTATTTTCAGCAGTATGGGGGATTTTCATTAATAATCGATTTGGTTATTATGATTGGATATCAGAAACTCAAGTAGTAAAACAAAGTATAGGATCGTTTGTTGGTATGTTTGGCGGCTTAATTGTGGCGGTTATACCTGCCTTGTTAATTGGTACTGCTACTATCTCGAACTACAGAGTATTTACTTTTGCAGTTATTATAGTGCTTACGATTATTACTATTTTCTTGTATAAGAACGAGTCGAGAAGAAGTATAAAATAAAGGAGCTGCTTTTCCTTTAAAAAGGAAGAGTAGCTTCTTTATTTTGGAAAGGTTAGATTCTTATATTACTTTTTTAAAACAGGTACCCATATTTCACTTCTGAAATTCGGAGAGGATACGTCTTTACTTTCATTCCACAATATCTCTGGTCCTTCCGCTAGTTCATAGTTCGAAGAAGGGAACCATTCAGAATAAATACGTCCCCACACATTTTGTAATGCATCAGGAAATGGACCGACAGCTTCAAATATAGCCCATGTTGAAGCTGCGACTTCAAGTTGCGCGAATTGCTCTGGACAATCTTTCGTTGTGGCTACTCCAATATAGTGATCAAGTTCTCCTTTTTCCTCCATTCTCCCTTCAGAAAAATTAGTAGAGGCACTAATAATTCCAGTAGGTTCAATGTTTGAAAGTGACTTTAATGTTTGAATGGAGTCTGGGTTTAAACTTTTCCACATAGAAGCGATTTCTTCATTTACACCATTGAAAACGATTGATACTCGTTTTGTAATACCTATAATTCGAAATGGCTCTTTTTCTTCAATTCGATAATTCATTTCATTTCCTCCTTGAATGGATAACTGGAAGGTCATTGGTGAATAAGCCTTCAAAGAATGGCTACTATTTCGGGCCTCTGAAGGTGTTATACCGTGCAAGTTTTGAAATGCACGAGCGAATGAATCTGGTGAGTTGTAGCCATATTTTATAGCGACATCAATGACTTTTACATTGCTGTTTTTTAGTTCAAAGGCAGCGAGAGTAAGACGTCTACAGCGAATATAATCAGATAGTGATATGCCTGCTAAAAACGAAAACATTCTTTTAAAGTGATACTCAGAACAGAGAGCTAGCCTCGCAACTTCTTTAAAATCAATTTCATTCGTAAGGTTACCTTCAATATAGTGCATTGCATTATTCATATTTTTAAGTGAATCCATATTATGACCTCCTCTGTACATAGAATAACAGGAACGAAATAACCCCATCCGACATTTCGTGCACAACTTTGTAGGTGCATTTTTTACCTTACAAAATTGTAATGTTCCTGTAAGGAGAATGAATGGATGGTATGATATCCCAATGTTATAGTAGCAAAGTACTTTAATTCATTATGTTAACTTTTTGATGTCTTTACTTATGTGCCTTACATAACTGTCATGTTTGTGTAAGAAACATCGATAGTGGCAAGAGTAGAGAGTGTATATAGTTGAAAATAGAGAATAGAAGAAATGAGGGATGTCGAGATGAAAACAGTGTTAGAAGCAAAA
>NZ_JAKUFQ010000095.1:0-21132 GCF_022663475.1 Bacillus cereus group sp. BfR-BA-01382 | reverse complement strand
ATGGAAACGAGCAAGGGAACAATGGTAGGGGGTCTCAACAAGAAAATAGGGGCCACCAGCAAGGGAATGAAAAGAAGAATCAATAGAATATGGAAGTGAGAGATTCATTTCAAAGCTAAAAGGATTTCTCTCGCTATTGTGGGCAGTAAAACTCCCATCTCAAAATTTGGCTTGGGCAAAGAAGTTAGGTGGGGGTTGGGCTGCTTGTAAATGCCCAATTGGTGAGGGCTGATTAAAGTTGCACTTTATTATTCTATAGTTCTATTAAGAAGGAGTATGTGAAAAATATAATGGAGAAAAACATTCAACAAGAGAAAGATAAAGAAAAACCTGTTTTTTATGATCCGAAAGGAAGGAGAAACATAGCCTTTATTTGGTTTCTATGTATCTCAATAGTTAGTGTAGGTGTTTTATTTTATTTTTTCTTTCAAAGTATTTTTTCAACACCAGAAATTCCAAACATGAATCCTACTGTAAAACAAGATACGAAACCTGTACCAATTAATCAAAAACTTAGTGAGGAGCAGTTAAAGAACGAAGAATTCAAGCCAAATACCGAAATGAAGGATAATAAAAATTTGGTGAATTCGACAAACGATAGTAAACAACCTAAAGAAGTGTATGGTTTTTATGTAAACTGGGATGAAAATAGTACCGCTTCTTTAAAAGAAAATATCGATTCATTAACCACGTTAGTACCAGAATGGTATCATTTAAAAGAAGATTTAACGATTAGAAGTGAGATAAAACCTGAGATTGTAAAACTAGCCAAAAAAAATCATGTGAAAATTATGCCGTTACTTACTAACTATACAGAAAAAGCTTCTGGCCCTGATAGTGAGCTTATCCATAAGTTACTGAATTCGCCGAATGATGTGAAGACGAAATTTATTAATGATTTAGTAAGCCAAGTTAAAAAGAATCAGTTTTCAGGTATTAATATTGACTTTGAGGCCGTACCTGAAAGTGATAGAGAAAACTTAACAAATTTTATGAAAGAACTTACTACGGAATTTCATGAACATGATTTGCTCGTTACACAAGATGTTCCAGCTAATGATAAGGCTTTTGATTATAGTGCGTTAGCAAAAATAATAGATCGAATGATTGTAATGATGTACGATGAGCACTATGGAGCCGGGGAACCAGGACCAATTGCTTCAAATAAATGGTTCCAACATACATTAAAAGAACTGAATATTCCGTCTAATAAACTTATAGTTGCTTTCGGTAACTATGGATATGATTGGGAAGTGAATAGTAAAGAAGCTGCGAAGTCTTTAACTTTCTCAGAAGTTATGGCAATGGCTCATGATTCAAATATGAAAATTCAATGGGATAACATGAGTGGAAATCCTTATTTTAGATATAAAACAGGAGAGAAAGAACATACTGCATGGTTCTTAGACGGTGTTACTCTCTATAATCAAGTGAAAATCGCAATGGACAACAATGCAAAGGGGGTTGCGTTATGGAGATTGGGAGCAGAAGATCCTACAATATGGAAAGTTTTAAAAAATCCTATTGAGGCACAAAAAAATCCTAATGTATTACATAAAATCAATAGTTTAGATGAAGTAAATTATTCTGGACAAGGTGAAATTTTACAGATTGAGAATGAAAGAAAAAATGGATTGAGAGATTTTAAAGTAGGCAAAGATGGTTATCTTACAGATGAAGTATATCAATCCTTACCATCTGCATACGAAGTGCAACGATATGGAAAACCGAAAGGGAAACAAGTAGTATTAACATTTGATGATGGACCAGACCCGAAATATACGCCAGAAATTTTAAATATATTAAAAGAGAATAAAATAAAAGCTGCTTTTTTTGTCCTTGGTGAAAACGCACAACTAAATCCTAGTATTGTAAAAAGAATATACGATGAAGGGCATGAAATTGGCAATCATACTTTCAAGCATCCTAACGTAGCTGATACGTCTTTACTACGAACAAAAGTAGAACTTAATACGACGCAACGTCTGATCCAGGAAATAACTGGGCATTCTACAGTTTTGTTTAGGCCACCATACGAAGCGGATGCTAACCCGGATTCCTCAAATGAAATAGTGCCTATTTTACGGGCACAAAATATGAACTATACAATGGTAGCAGAAAAAGTGGATCCCGAAGACTGGGCAACACCATCAACAAATGAATTAGTAAAGCGTGCTCTTAATCCCGTTTATAAGGGAGAGGGAAATATTATTCTTCTTCATGATGCGGGAGGGAATCGTACCCATACAGTAGAGGCGCTCCCCATCATTATCAAAGACCTAAGAAAGCATGGATATAGTTTTGTAACAATCTCGGATTTAATGAATAAAGAACGAGAGGAAATTATGCCTCCTGTTTCTTCAGAGGGGAAGCAATATTTACTTTACAATAAAGCTGTCTTTTCAGGGGCAGGATACTTTAAACATATATTAACAACTATTTTTTATGTTGCTATTGGATTAGGGATTTTTCGATTCTTATTCTTAATTTATTTTGCATGGAAGCAGAAAAGAAAAACGCTATCTCGCTATATTAATTCGTCATATCAACCTTTTGTTAGTGTTGTCATAGCGGCATATAATGAAGAAAAGGTGATAGCTAAGACGATTCGCTCAATTTTGGATAGTAATTATAGAGAATTTGAAGTTATTGTTGTGGATGACGGATCGACAGATGATACGTCAAAAGTAATGAAAGAAACATTTTATAAACACTCTAAAGTTCGTTTCATTCAGAAAGAAAACGGCGGGAAATCATCGGCAATGAACCTAGCGTTTCAACAATCGCGAGGAGAAATCATTGTTACTTTAGATGCGGACACTATTATTGCGCAAGACGCCATTTCTCTAATGATTAGACACTTTGAAGATCAGAATGTAGCAGCAGTTTCAGGTAATGTTAAAGTGGGGAATAGACGAAATTTGTTAACTACTTGGCAACATGTTGAGTATATTACAGGGTTTAATTTAGAACGTAGAGCTTTTGATGAGTTAAATTGTATTACAGTTGTTCCAGGAGCTATTGGGGCGTGGCGCAAGAAGAATGTAGTTGAATCTGGATATTTAAGCGAAGATACATTAGCAGAAGATACGGATCTTACTATTACATTTTTACGTCAAGGGCATAGAATTGTATATGAAGAAAAAGCGTATGCTTTTACGGAATCACCTGAAGATGTGAAAAGTCTTATTAAACAGCGGTATCGTTGGTCATATGGTACGCTCCAATGTCTTTGGAAACATCGAAAAGCTTTGTGTAATTCAAAACATAAAACATTAGGGTTTATTGCATTGCCTAACATGTGGTTATTCCAATATGTTCTGCAATTCATTGCTCCTTTAGCGGATATATTAATGATCATGGGGCTATTTGGTAGCGATCCGCTAAAAGTTTTAGGATTTTATTTTGTATTCTTTTTATTAGATCTGCTCGCATCTCTGTTTGCATTTAAATTAGAGGAAGAGAACCCTAAACCGTTAGTGTGGTTAATTTTACAACGCTTTATTTATCGTCAATTTATGACTTATGTTGTCATTAAATCTATATGTTCATCGCTTCGAGGAGTAGCGGTAGGATGGAATAAACTAAAGAGAATGGGGAGTGTTAAACATTCCACGGAACATAAGGAGGCATCATAAGAGAGCAGACTATCTGCTCTTTTTTTATTGATTTTAGTAAGTTGAATATAGAGTAGTGGTGAGACATTATGTTAAGATTCTCCTTTAGTTTCGGATTAAAGTTTTTTTATATTTTTTTAAAATGACGGACATAAAAACGCATATACCTTCGAATTATATATATGGATAACATAAATATGTATATAAAAGGGGAGAAATAAGATGAGAGAAAAAAAAGAAATGTTTCAAGAAATTGCTGAGGTGTTAAAGGTATTGGCGCATCCCGTTCGTCTATCTTTAGTAAAAATAATGCTTGCAAAAGGCCCTACTAATGTAACAACAATGTATGGGGATTTACAAATGCCTCAAAGTACAATTAGTCAACATTTATCTAAACTAAAAGCTGCTAAAATGGTTACAGGTACTCGGAAAGGATTAGAAATTTATTATGAGGTAACGGACAATCGCACAAAATCAATATTAGCATGTTTAGTTTAAATACTGATTGTCTAGACATTAAGAAGAGGATGCAAAAGTAATTCTTTGACTACAATTTTTAAGATTTTATACAAAAGTAATATGTATAAGTGCATGTGATTTTCTTACTAACATAAGTTGTATGTAGGGTGGTTATTAATTTGTTATACTTCTTAATTAGCTTATTTTATTAAAAATTAGTAAGGTGAAGGATTATTTATGTACACATGAAATATTTTATAAAGAGTACGACTTTACTCCAAAGTTACATTTTTAGTTTTTTATCTATAGATCTAATACTAAAGGGAAAATAACTGAAATATAAATGTAATTGAAAGGAGTGGAGTAACAATGGAGGTAAGCCTTTTTTTAGGATTTTTTTGGGGGTGGATAACGGTTATCATCTCAGGAATACTTTTTGTACGACCATCTATACTACGTGAACTGAAAAAATTAGTGGTAGAAGACAGAGGATTTGGAATTATGTATGGCTTTCTATCAATTTTCCTCGGGTTAGGTACTGTTATCTTACATAATGTTTGGACACTTAATTGGCAGGGACTCATTACACTTATTGCATGGCTCGCACTATTAAAAGGGATTTATGTAATTGCATATCCTGAACCATCCAAGAAAACCGATTTTGAAGTAAGAGTACTATCTACTCGTATAGTGCTTGCTATCCTTGGTGCTTTATCTTTATGGATGCTTTTCATACTTTATATGAAATAGAGACAAATATTTTTGATCATGGGAGTATATAGGTGAGGAGTTTTGGGTAGTCCTTTGGAACGGGATTTTATAGTTAACTGTAAATATAGTGTTTCTTCCCTTGTAGATATGTTTTTATAAATAGTGAGATGGGCAAAACGAAAAGAGTCCTAAATAAATAGGATTCTTTTCGTTTTATAAAAGTGAACTTATTTTGTATCACTAATACAATGGATGATTATTTTTCCGGACTATTCGCAGTTATCTATCTTGGTATACTCAATGGTGGCTATGTGACCATCCGGTCGAATCAAAACGGTATCTATATTTTTTAACTTGGAATCTTGTATTTCTCCTATTATCACCTTTATGTGTGAATCAATATTTATTTTATTTATCTTATCTATATAAGTAGGGTGTATTAATAAAATAAATTTACCATCCTGCATTAATTCAAAGAGTTTATAACTTTTCTTATTTAGAGAAGAAATAGTGAGGTTTGTACATCTTTTTCCTATCAATGGATGCCTTTCTATATCGTGCATCGACGAATACATTATCCCTAAGCCACTTACTCTTTCAGATAAATCTTGATTTATCTCGGGGTATGTAAGTAGGTACGAAAATAAATCCCTCAATTCCATTCCTGCGTTTGAAAAGTTTATCATTAATTGTTCTTGCGCTTGTACTTCCTTGAAAAATTGTTTTCCCACAGCATGTCTTTCAATATGATAACTTTCTAATAGGCTTTCATATTTTTTTTGTTTTATTGCGAGTCCTAATTTCCATCCTATATTAAAAGCATCTTGTAGACCTACATTCAAACCTTGTCCTCCAGCAGGGAAATGAATATGTGCTGCATCCCCAGCTAAGAATACACGCTTATGTTGATAAGTATTTGCTAGTTTGGTTGCATTGCCAAAACGAGAAAGCCATATTGTGCTCTTAATTTGAAGATGTTTACCTGTAATACTATAAATACTATCTATAAACTCTTTTTCTGTAACAGCAACATGAACAGGTATTGTCTGATTCTTAGGGTCAATAATTGCAAAACGAAATACATCAGGTGTAATAGGTACCATCATTAATATCCCATTTATATTAGAAGTAGATAAAAATGGATTATCTGGTATACCTTCTAAAATAACATCACCTAATATAGCGGTAGTTGTTGTGTTTGTTCCATTAAACGGTATATTTGATAATTCACGAACTATACTTCTTGCTCCATCAGCTCCTATTACATATGGAACTTCTATTTTATATATTGTTTCTCTTTGTTCTATTTCTAGTTGTACGAATGTTTCATATTGTTTTAAGTCTTTCAGAGTATGCCCGCGTTTAATGACTACGCCTAATTCTAATGCATGTTCTTCTAATATTTCTTCTGTAATAGATTGGGGAATAAAAAGTGTATACGGAAAATCAGTATTTAAATTTTTAAAGTTTAATCTTGTATCTAAGGCAGCAAAATGACTTGTATTTAATTTCTGTCCTCTAGCTAAAAATCTATCTGCAATACCTCTCATAGCCATCAATTCTAAGGAACGAGGGTGTAGTGTGAGTGCTCTAGAATTTCGTACCCGGTCTAATCTTCTCTCTAAAACAACAACTTTTACGCCTTGGATAGCTAATTCACATGCTGCCATAAGTCCAACTGGACCACCACCAACTACCGCTACATCATAATAATTGTCCATATCATGCCCTCCATTTATTTAATTGTTTAAGAGCTAATGTGAAAAATTGTAAATAGATTAATGATATCTATTGTACATATATAATTATACTTCATTTTAGTTTCTTCGGAAACTAAAATGAAGTTCCTAGGAGAAGTCTACATAGTAAGTGTGTAGTTAAAGCTATATATCGTTTCTGCAGCTTCTTCTGCTTGTGCTATTTTTGCTAAAAATGCTACTGCTGTAGTTCCATATGGGAGTTGTAAAGGTCTTTCCGCTATTCGTAGTTTTAATGAAGTAGTAGTGGTTTTAACTCGACTTCAAATAATTCGCTTTCAATTTCATTAAGTGCATACATTGATACAGGGTGTGGAGAGGTATTAGATAAGACTTGTGATGAAAGAAGTGCTCCTGATGAGGAGTAAAATGTAACAAACACTTGTGAAAATGGAGGGACCATAATGATTACACGGTCAGTTTTTTGTAACGTATTAACCAACTCCAAAATAATATAGTTTTATAAAAATCAAAAAAAAAATAGATAAATATAAAGATATTATTATGGGTACTTTTCCGATAGTGAATTAAGAAAATTAATAAACTCTTTATTTTATTGTAAATAATTTAAGAGCACACAAATATGCGCGCTCTTAGAATAGAAAGGTAGTTTTCTATGAGTAGGGAGTCCTCATATAATAAAATATGCTTGTCCAATTTAAATGTGAGAAGTTTTTTATAAAAATGCTATTTGGTAAGTCTATGTGAAAAATCACCTTGTACAGGAACTCTTTGCAAAGTATTTTGTCTGCAGTCATGATTATTAAAGTTGATGAGAGCTGTTATTCGACTAATAAAACCACATCTCAAATTGTTGACTATATGTCTAACAACTAGGATGCGGTTCAATGAATAAAAAGTGTCCGAGCAAAATATAAGGTGAAAAGTATAAGATACTTTTGTTATAAAGAGTATTTATAGATGAATGTTATTGTTTTTTATTTCTGAAAGATTTGGGGTTCTAAATTACGAGTTGTTGGAGTCCCTCTAATATAAAATTTCAGTAGAAATATTGAACTACTAATATGAATGTAGAAGATTTAATAAAGACGGTAATGTTTTTTTAGTCATGTAATCTTTTCAATTGATGATCTTTTCCCCATTCACATAGTTCATCCATAATTTGCATTAAAGATTTCCCATATTCGCTTATTGTGTACTCAACCTTTGGTGGAACTTCTTGATATACAGTACGATGGATAATTCCATCAGCTTCAAGTTGCCGAAGTTGTTGAGTCAGAACTTTTTGCGTAATGTTTGGAATTTCTCGTCGGATTTCATTTGTTCGCATTTTTCCATCTATTAAGACACATAAAATATGAACTTTCCATTTTCCGCCGATTACATCGAGTGTCGTTGCAATTGGGCAGTCATCATTTTGATTCATATAACACCTCCACAGGTACTTTAAGGTTCCTATAGCACTTTAAAGTACGTACTTTTCAATTATATGTGACTCATTCATACTAATACGTAAAGGGTTGAATAATTTATAAAGGGGATGAAAAATGATGAAAACACTTGTAATTGTAGCACATCCTGATATTGAAAAATCAAAAATTAATAAAAGATGGATTGAAGAACTTGAGAAATATTCGGATGAAATTACGGTGCATGAATTGTATAAAGTGGCACCGAATTGGGAGTTTAATGTGGAAGAGGAACAAAAGCTGTTAGTAGAACATGACCGATATATATTTCAATTTCCTCTCTACTGGTACAGCTCACCACCTTTATTGAAAAAATGGTTCGATGATGTATTAACATATGGGTTTGCATACGGATCACAAGGAGATAAAGTGAAGGGAAAAGAATTTGGTGTAGCTATTTCTATAGGTGGATTAGAAAAAGACTATGAAAATAGTGGGATTACAATGGATGAGTTGACGAAACCATTCCAAGCTACATGCTTATATACAGGTATGGAATTTATACCTTCCTTTTATTTATATGGTGCAGAATATAAACTAAGTGATGAAGAGATTGATAAAAGTGCACCTGAATATGTGCAATATGTGATGAACAAGAAGTATTCTAATATATAATGAAAAATAGCCATTTACTTGTGAAGTAAATGGCTATTTTATATTCTTCTTATATTCACTAAGTGTAATCTTTAGTAAATTAATAGTTAATCTGGTAAAATAAAAAACCTAACATATATAAAGGGGAGTTTTACTTGAGAACGATGCAAAAATTATTACAAAAAAGAGCAATGCAATCACCAAATTTGGAAGCGCTTGTAGGCGGAGAGAAAAAGTATTCGTTTCAGCAGTATAATGAACGAGTAAATCAGCTTGCACATTATTTGTTACATAATGGTGTGCAAAGAGGAGACCGTATAGGAATACTATGCAAAAATAATCACCCGTTTCCAAGCGTTATGATGGCAAGTTTAAAAATTGGAGCGGTATGTATTCCGCTAAATCATCAGCTTACTGCTTATGAATTAGAAACGATTGTAAAAGAAGCGAAATTAAAAGTATTAGTTATTGATGAAGAATTTAGTGAAGTATTATTAAAGATTGATGCTGTTAAAGAAATCCCTTATGTAATTCAAACGACAAAAGAAGGCTTTGGTTCATTTGAATTAGAGTTGCAAAAACAGCCAACGTCAGAACCGAACGTAGAAGTTCATGAAGAAGACGATGCCATTTACTTATTTACTTCAGGAACGACTGGACAGGCGAAAGCATGTGTAATTGGACATAAAAACTTGCATCATTATTTTGCTGAAATTGCGGGCCAAAGAGAAATCCCAGCAGGTGAACGTTTTTTATCCGTGCATCCATTGTTCCATATGAGTGGCGTGCTTTCTATTTTAAATTGTATTTATCATGGCGTTACGATGATTTTCTTAGCTGATTCGAATCCTGCTATTATTTGGGATAAGATTGAAGAAGAGAAAATTACTACGATGCTTGCGTTCCCAGCTGTTTATAGTTACATGCTTGATGAATTAAATAAAAAAGAACGTAATATTTCAACCTTTAAAGTAGCACAAAGCGGTGGTACAAAAGTGCCAGAAACACTCATTCAAAAATATATGGAAAAAGGAATATATATGGTGCAAGGCTATGGTAGTACAGAAGGTTGGGTTGTAACCTCATGGCATCCAATGATGGGAAAAGAAAAGATGTCTTCTGTAGGAAAAACCTTGAAAAATGTAGAGGTGAAAATTGTTCATCCGGAAACAGGACATGAACTAACAACAAATGAAGTTGGAGAGATTCATGTGAAAAGTCCATACATGTTTAAAGGGTATTGGAATAATGAAAAGGCGACAAAGAAGGTAGTAAAAGATAACTGGTTTAACATGGGTGATGCTGGCATGATAGATGACGATGGATTCCTGCATATTATGGGAAGATATAAAGACGTTATTATACGCGGTGGTGACAATGTATATCCAGATCAAGTAGAAGATGTTATTCATGAAATACATGGTGTTTTAGAAGTTGCAGTAGTTGGAGTTCCAGATGACTTTTGGGGAGAAGTTCCAAGAGCTTACATTGTGAAGGATGGCGAAACAACATTAACAGAAGAAAGTATTACTCAGTATTGTAAGGAGAAATTAGCCAGTTACAAAATACCAGAAGTGGTATTCATAGAAGAATTACCGAAAAATGCTTTAGGAAAAGTGTTGAAGAGGGAATTACGAGATGTAGTTCTTATGAAATAGAAAATTATGAAACGATGGAGAACCCAGTTATGTATAAAGCATGACTGGGTTTTTATGTATCAAAAACATAATAATTTACTAGATTTTGTATTTCGTGTAAGATAATAAAGAATATTCAATTAATAATTCGAGGGATGAAATTAAATGAAGCTACCGTTATTAGAAGTAGAGACGGATAGACTCATTATCCGTCCATTTCAAAAAGATGATTACGAAAGTTGGTTAGATGGATTTAATAAGAGACTGCCATCGCAGTATAAATATGACGATGGCTATCAAGTTCTGGTATCATCAACAAAAGCATGGTTCACGGAATGGATAAGAGGTTTTGATGAAGCAGCACATAGAGATGAGATGTATGTATTAGGCATTTTTCGTAAAGAAGACGGAGCTAATATTGGAAAGTTAGAGCTGATAAAAATTTTACGAATGGATTACCAATGGGCGATGATGGGGTATTCCATACATAATCAATACTGGAAAAATGGATATGGCATAGAAAGCGTGAAAGCTGCGTTATCGTTATTTTATAATAGTCTTCATTTTCATAGAATTGAATTACATATACATGTTGATAATGAGCCATCTGTTCGTCTTGCGGAACGATCAGGTTTTTCTTTTGAATGCGAGAGAGAGGCGTTTTCTTTAGAGAATGGTAAGTGGATGGATTTTCTTATTTATTATAAAAATAAAGAAATGAACAAATAAGGAGAAAAGAAAATGAAGACTATAAACGTATTTCATTACGACGCATTTACGAATAAACCAAATAAGGGAAATCCAGCAGGTATTGTATTAGAAGCAGATGGATTAACGGAAGAGAAAATGCAAATTATTGCTGAAAAAGTTGGATATAACGAAACAACTTTTGTTCTTTCTTCAGAAGTAGGAGATATAAGAATGCGTTATTTTACACCTGGTTTTGAAATGGATTTATGTGGTCATGGGACAGTAGGGACGATATATGCTTTGCGCGAAAAAGGTTTATTAGAAGAGAAAAGTAACCTTACGATTGAAACGAAGGCTGGGATTTTACCGATACAAATAGGTGTAAATAAAAATGGAGAAACCTTTATTAAAATGAGACAGGCAGCACCTCAGTTTAAAGAATTTACAGGTTCAAAAGAAAAATTAGCTCATAGTATTGGTTTAGAAATAAATGATTTAGATGTAAGTTTACCGATTGTATATGGAAGTACTGGTAATTGGACTGTAATTGTACCGATTAAAAATCTTAATGCATGCGAGAGAATGAAACCTAATAATGCTGCATTTCCATCAGTATTAAAAGAAATACCTAATGCTTCTATTCACCCAATTTGTCTAGAAACTTATGATGAACTAGCACAAATGCACGGCCGTCATTTTTCATCAGCTTACGCTGGGACGATTGAAGATCCAGTGACAGGAACAGCTTCAGGTGTAATGGGAGCGTATTATGCGGAGTATTTAGAGAAAGATTTTGAACATGAATTGGATTTAATCGTTGAGCAAGGACAGGAAATAAATAAAGATGGTCGTGTAACTGTTTATGTAACGAAAGAGATAGAAAACGAGAAGTTACAAATAGATATTGCTGGAACAGCGGTGTATGTGAAAGAGTTTGAAGTTTCAATATAAAGTGAAACTTTAATCAGTGGGGGTTTTACTGCCCGGTGAATAGCAAGATAAAAAAGAAAGCCCGGAATACATCCGGACTTTCATTATCTGTTCAATACTTCAATGTACGAACCATTTCCGGTTGTTCTTAAAGCGGAGCGGAAATTATTATTTTCTAACGCCACAGCAACTTGTTGTAACTGCTGTGCATCATCATGATGGATAAGTAAGCTGTCAGCACCGCTTTCTTCTATATGAATGTGTTCGACATTTCCGATAGCATCATGTACAGCTTTTAAAAATTCAGGTTTCATGGTGTCCTCCTATATGTATGTAACGTTGTTATTTAGTATTTCCTTATTTTTGAAATATAAAAGTAAATGAAAGGAGAAATAAAATGAATATAACGCAGTTTAACGAACAGATAACATCATTATTTGAAGAGCATCTTCACAAATATGGCGATGATGAATATGGTTTTACTCATATAAGTAAAGATGAATTTCACAAAATCGGTTACACAACAAATCTGACATTAGAGACGATTGAAGAAGCGTATAAAAATGGAGTCGATATGATAGTTACACATCATGCGCCGTGGAGTTTTTTATTTGGTATGGAAAAGGCTTGTATTGAGAAATTGAAGCAATATGAAATGAATCATTTTTGGATTCATTTGCCGTTAGATTTTGTAAAGTTTGGCACGTGTACGTCGTTATTTAACGGAATTGGGATAGATACAATACTAGAATATTCCACGTATGAGGAAGAAGAACTACCGGGAATAGGAGAATATAAAGAAGCGATTCCTTTTTCAAACTTAGTTGGAAAACTGGAAGAAAAAATGGAAGAGAAAGTGAAGAGCTGGAGAAATCATGATAAACCAGTAAAACGGATTGCGATTTTAACCGGTGCAGGAAACAATACAAATTTAATTGAACGTGCATTAGAAAAAGGATGTGACACGTACATAACAGGTGAAAAAACATTATATACAGTGCAACATGCGAAATTTAAAGGGATTAATTTAATTGTAGACAGTCATACTTTTACAGAAGTGTTTGGTGTAGAAAGTTTGGCTCATAAATTACAAGACAGAGACCCGGCAATAGAAATTATTAGAGTATATGAAGAGCATTTAGAGTGATGAAATCACATCACATTACCATAAATGGAATGAACTATATGATGGAATATTGAAGAAAGCCATTGTAATAAAATAAAATTGTTGTTTGCTATATTAGGATGGTTGGCAGGATTCCCCTCACGTTTGTCAAATAATAGTAAAGTTGTCTTTTAAATTAAGGGAATATTCCGAATTAAAGGGTGAGAGAATGGAAATTTCAATAATCACTGCACAACTAATTAAGGAAAAAGTTATTTCACATTATCCAAATAGCGTAAAAGCATTAAACGGGGGAACGACAAGTACTGTATATTTGTTGGATGAACAATACGTTGTAAAGTTGAATGAATCGGATGTCATACGTGAAGAAGCTTATTTTCTTCAGTTTTATAAAAAGGACGAATTATTTCCAAAGCTTTTATATAAGGAACCTTTAAATCGCTATATTGTTTACTCATTCCTTGAGGGCACAACGTCTTGCAAACTAGGCCATAAACGGAGTGTTCTTTGTAAACTTGTAAAGGAAGTTATCAATAAGTATGAAGTGGCTACAGAGGTTGATGGCTGGGGATGGAAAGAAAATCTGCTTCAATCTTGGAGTGAATTTTTAACAACAAATGTGATAGAAGCTCATGAAAATGTAAGACGTTACATAAGTGAAGAAGAGTATAGAACGGTTCTTAATTTAGCAAATAGGGATGCTGGAATAAATCAGCCATTTTTATTGCATGGTGATCTTGGATTTCATAACTTTATATTTAAAGAGAATAAACTGCACGGTGTAATTGATCCTTTACCAGTGTTAGGAGATCCTATATACGATTTAATTTACGCGTTTTGTTCAACTCCGGAAAATTTAACAAAAGAAACAATTAATTATGCGATGAAACAGTGTGTATTTCATAAAAAAGACTGTGATTTATATGAAGAAATAGTCATAGGATTATATTTACGTATAGACACATGTTTAAGACACCACCCGAAAGATTTAGAAGATTATTTAATAGCTTGGCGTTATTGGATGGGTGAAATTAAGCCGGCTTTATAGCACAAATATTTTTGGGGGAGATAGTGAAATGAATGTTGCAGAAGCGAAAAAGGATTTAGCAATAAAAACGAAGAGAGGCTTACCGATTATATTAGCCGGCGTTTTATTTTGGATAGTTATGAGTATAACGGGATTTGTTCTTTCTGAAAAACAAGTGGTGTGGGTATATTTAATCGGTATGGGCTGTGTGTTTCCTTTTGGCTTAATGATAGCTGCTATATTGAAAATTGATATGTTTGCGAAAGGAAATCCGTTAGGGGTTTTGGCAGGCTTAATTGGTGGGATAAATGTATTGAATATTCCACTTGTATTACTTGCCTATTTTCAATTTCCAGAATGGTTACCTTTTGTAGTAGCGATGTTAATAGGTGTTCATTTTATTCCGTACGTATGGATTTATGAAAGTAAAAGTTATGGTTTATTGTCAGTAGGGACTGTATTTGTAACGTCAGTTTGTGGGATTCTTTTTGCAGAAAAAGGATTTATTGTAATTCCATTATCGGTTACAGTTGTCTATTTACTTACTTTTATAAGTTTGTTAATTGAAAATAAAAAAGCAGATCATTATCAACAAAAGTCAGCTTAATAAAGAAATAGGGATAGGGGGAATTATTATGGAAAATTTCGTTTGTACAACGTGTGGTGTGCAGTATGCAGCGAGTGTAGAAGAACCGGTGAGTTGTCATATTTGTGATGAAGAGAGGCAATATGTTAACCAAAAAGGACAATCTTGGACGACACTAGAAAGCTTACAAACAGGTGATACATATAAAAATGAAATAATCGAAGAGGAAAATGGACTTTATAGTATTACGACAAAACCAGGATTTGCGATCGGTCAAATTGCATTTATAGTGAAAACAGAGTCATATCGTTTACTATGGGACTGTATTACGTATTTAGATGAAACGACAATTGAGAAGATAAAAGAGCTTGGTGGATTAGATGCAATTGCATTGTCTCATCCGCATTATTATTCAACGCAGGTAGAATGGGCGGAGACATTTGATGTACCAATTTATATACATGAAGATGATAAAGAGTGGGTAATGCGCCCGAGTAGTCGTATTATTTACTGGTCTGGAGAGTCATTACAATTAGCTGATGGATTAGTCATTCATCGTTTAGGGGGACATTTTAAAGGTGGATCTGTCTTACATTGGGAAGAAGGTAATGATGGAAAAGGGATTTTGTTAACAGGTGATATTATTCAAGTTGTAGCGGATGAAAGGTGGGTAAGCTTCATGTACAGCTATCCAAACTTAATTCCACTACCAGCGAGAAAAGTGGAAGAAATGGTGAATCGAGTGAAGCCGTTACAGTTTAATCGTTTATACAACGCTTTTCATCGAGTAGTAAAAGAAAATGCAAATGAGGCAGTTGAACGTTCTGCTGAAAGATATATAAAAGCAATAGAAGGAAAGTTGTTTCATACGTAAAAGGAGAATAGCTTAATGAAAACGTTAGTATGCTTTGGAGATAGTATTACAGCTGATGAAACATTTTTTAATGGAATGCCGAGATTAACACCACGTTTGCAAGAGGTGTTTCCGAACTGGAAAATAGTGAATGCAGGTATTCCAGGTGATAATACATTTGATGCGTTAAATAGAATTGAAGAAGATGTAATATCATATAAACCAGATTTCGTAACAGTTTTTCTTGGTACGAATGATGCAGTCCCTTTTTCTCAAGTGTCATTACAAGCATATAAAGAAAACTTAGAGAAGATTGTGAACCAAATTTCATCAAATAAAGTACTACTGATTAGTCCTGCACCAGTTGATGAAGAAAGACAGCATAACAAGAACAAATAGAGTACTTGGTCAGTATGCAGACGTGGTGGAGGAAGTGGCGAGGGAAACAGGAAGTTATTTTCTAAACGTATTCGCTGAAATGATTCAAGAACGGGATTATAAAAGATTTGTAGAAAATGATGAAAAAGATGGATTACACTTTGGACCAGAAGGTTATGAGTATGTAGCGAAGTTAATTGGTGAAAAGTTAAAAGGGATTTTATAAGGAGCAAAGCACTTAGTGTTTTGCTTTTTCTTATTTCTTTCGCAGTCCATAAACTTATTGATTGCTGTAATTTGGACAAACGTTTTGCATTTGTATGTGCGTAAAAGGCTAGTACTGTTTTAAAGTAATATAAATTTATTTTTTAAAATTTATATTTCGTAGTTGAAAATCAATAAAGGTGTAACTATAATAGTTACAGTAAGTTCGTTGTTTTGAAATGTACACATTGAATTACAAGAATGAAGGGAGTTTTTATGTAAATCAAAAAGTTATAAAAATCTATTAATTTTTATAATGAGATAAAATGTTTTTTGTTCGCACAAATTATTAAATATGTTATTTCTAATAGAAAACTAGAGGTGGAAAAATGAAAAATTTTAAGGGTATGTTGATATCATCACTTGCAATTACAACTTTTGCTGGGGTAGGTACGACATTTGTAACAAATACAGTACATGCTGCTAATAACGATTCTAGTAAAATACAAGTTCGTTCTAATAAGAGTATAAACACAACAACTGGCTCGAGAGGGCTTGTATTATCAGTCAATCCTTATGATGAACCTAGATTTTCGAGACAGGGATATCTTGAAGAGGCACCTTTAGGAATTAATGCTCCTTATGCTTGGGGAATTAAAGGAGGAAATGGTCAGGGAGCAACTTTTGTAGATTTGGAAGAAGGCTGGTTATTAAATCATGAAGATTTAGTCGGTCAAAATATTGAATTTATGTCTGGAAAAATGAGTAATGATCTTTCTCATGGTACTTCAGTTCTAGGTGTTGTTTCTGCAGCTGACAATGGAATTGGGAACATTGGGATTGCACCAAAAGCAAAGGCAAAAGTAATTTCAGTGATCCGAGATAATGGGAGAATCGATGTAAGAGATGCTATTTTAAGTGCCGTAGATTCTTTACAGGCTGGAGATGTTTTATTAATTGAAGAATCCTTTAAATATGATGGATATGGAGATGACCCTTTACCAGTCGAAGTGTATCCTAGTATATTTAACGCAATTCGCAAAGGGACAGATAAAGGCATTATTATTGTAGAAGCAGCTGGTAATGGTGGGATTGATTTAGATGAATTTAAAGACCGTAATGGTAAACAGATTTTAAATCGAAATAGTCCAGACTTTAAAGATTCAGGATCTATTATAGTTGGAGCATCTACTGCAAGAGTTCCTCATAAACGTTTAGCTTTCTCTAACTATGGTAGTAGAATTGATGTATATGGTTGGGGAGAATATGTTGATACATTAGATACATATCAAAATCAAAATAGTAAAGGACAAAAAATTACAGATCAGAACATAATTAATCGTTATACTCCTAATTTCCGTGGTACTTCTAGCGCTTCGCCTATAATTGCTGGGGCTGCTGTATCGATTCAAGGGATTGCTAAAGAACATTTAGGTAAGGCATATTCACCAAAAGAATTGAGAGCAATTTTAAGTAATCCAAATACAGGCACAAAGTCTAATAACCCATCATCTGATAAAATAGGGGTTTTACCAGATTTAAGGGCGATTTTGTCTAACCTTGGATATAATAGTGATTTGACTACCAATGATCCTATGGTATTTCCAGATAACATAGAAAAAAATGAAGGAAAAGAAAATTCAACTTTCGTATTTCCAGGTGAAGAAACAAAAAGAACAGGTGATAAAAATTCAACTGTAACCTTCCCAGAAGAAGATTTAAAACAGGAGGAAAAAGAAGAGGGATTAATTGTTTTTCCTGATTAATAAAAAAATACTACCTTCCATTTGGAGGTAGTATTTTTTATTTCTTGTCATTAACAAGCAGGCATGAAAGTTGTATTTGTTTATCTTTCATAATGAATTTAACCACAAAGTCGAATATTTGACTGTTAATTAACTTTTTCTTCTCAATCAATTATATTAATTAATCTAGAAATGCTTGCTGCAATGCTTTGAGCCCATCGCTGTATATACCATGGAACAGATTAATTGCCTCTTCATCACTAACTTCAACAGGAGTGAACGTACCAGACCACTCTACTAATGATGTGTTACTTTCAGTACCTTTTTTCACCCGGATTGTAGATAAATAATTAGTGACCGGGAACGGTGCATTCATGATTGAATACGTGTAGTAGCGTTCCTTATCATTGAATACTTCTAAGCGTTCTATAATTGTATCACCATCTGGATTAGCTAGATGACGTACACGACCGCCTTCAGTTAATTTACTACTAGGTATATAAGGTAACCAGTCTGGAAGGGAGTTGAAACCTCCGATTAATTGCCATACTTGTTCAGGTGATCCGAAAATTTCCATAGATATAGTAGTATATGCCATGTTCATTACGCTCCTTTTCATCCCGGTATTTACGGGTAAATAATCAGTAGGGGATAAACCGCCCCGCTGATTAAAGTTTCACTTTATAGGTCCATAACTTATAGTGAGAATGAATTTTATCGTGGATTTTTTATTTGATATATAATTATAAAGTTAAAACTATATACTTTTAATGATTAAATTATATAATAAATATAGAAACGAAAATTTATGAGCAAGGAAGTTGAAAAATATGACATTAACAATGGGCTTTATTGGATTTGGAAAGTCAGCTAACCGCTATCACTTACCTTATGTAAACACACGTAATAATATAAAAATAAAAACGATTTTTGTACGTCAAATAAATGAAGAATTAGTGGATCCATATAAGGAAAAAGGTGTTTACTTCACTACTGATTTGGATGAATTGTTGAATGACAAAGAAATTCAAATGGTGACGGTCTGTACGCCAGCACATACGCATTACGAATTAGCGAAAAAAGTTATACTTGCTGGAAAGTCAGTTATCGTTGAAAAACCATTTTGCGATACAGTGGAACATGCGAAAGAATTATTAGCTTTAGGACGAGAAAAAGGTGTAGTAGTTATGCCTTATCAAAACCGCCGTTTTGATGGTGATTTTTTAGCTGTGAAGCAAGTAGTTGAACAAGGATTCCTTGGTGATATTATTGAGATTGAATCACATATTGATTATTTCCGTCCTGGTTCAATCACTCATGAAGCTCCAAAAGAAGAAGGTTCATTTTATAGTTTAGGTATTCATACGATGGACCGCATGATTTCACTATTCGGCCGTCCAGATACGGTGACATACGATATTCGTAATAATGAAATGGAAGGTGCGGTTGATAATTATTTCGATGTTGGTTTACATTACGGAAATCAGTTGAAGATTAAGCTGAAAACGAACCATGTCGTAGCAAAAGATTATCCACGCTTTATCGTCCATGGAACAAATGGATCATTTATTAAATATGGTGAAGATCAGCAGGAAAATGATTTGAAAGCGGGGATTATGCCTGAGAGTGCAGGGTTTGGTGAAGATTCACCGATGTACTATGGAGTTGCTAAATATCGTAATGCAAATGGTGACTGGATTGAAAAACAAATTAAAACGCCGCTTGGTGATTACGGTCGTTTCTATGATTCCGCGTATGAAACAATTATAAATGGTGCACCAAAACTTGTGAAAGACGAAGAAGCGGTAACGAATATTGAAATCTTAGAAAATGGATTTGCTGCCCCATCACCTTCAGTTTACAAACTTGAGGCTTTACATTTGAATGAATAGAAGAGAGTTTGCAGTATAAAGGAGGTATGAAAATGGCAAGCGGATCAACACAAGTAAAATACCTCGGCATTTATCAAAAGATTAAACAGCAAATTTTAGACGGTGAATATAAAATCAACGAAAAAATTCCGAGTAGCCCCGTCCTTGCTGAAGAATTTGGTGTTTCAGCCCTTACTATTAAGAAAGCGCTGGATCTATTAGTTAGAGATGGCTACATCATCCGCCGGCGCGGAAGCGGAACAGTGGTGCAAGATTGGCGTCAACAGGAAAAGGCACGAATGATTCAAACTTTAACGGGTACGAAAGCTGTATACGGCAGTGAGGTAGAAAGTAAAATTATCGAGTTTGCGATTGTTGGGGCTGATGAAGTAGTTGCTGAGAAATTGGGAGTTTCAATCGGTGATTTCGTCTATAAAATCATTCGCCTCCGCATCATTCACAGCATTCCGACGATTATGGAGCATACATGGATGCCAATTTCGGTTATCCCAGGTGTTGAGGCTTCTGTTTTAGAGGAGTCGATATACTCACATATTCAAAATAAACTTGGCCTTGAAGTAGGGACATCTGTTGTCAGGGTTAAAGGAATTCGCCCAGATGATAGGGAAAAGCAGTTTATGAACTTAACAAATCAGGATTTCCTAATGCGAGTTGAACAAGTAGCTTACTTAACGGATGGACGAACTTTTGAATATTCTTATGCAGATCATCTACCAGAAACCTTTGAGTTTGAAACAGTCATTACGGCAAAAAATTATAAAGAGACATAAAAAACGGTTGAGGCAAGTATTGTCTCAACCGTTTTTTTATCTTGGATAGAATTTACACATATAGTAGGAGCAGTTATTATTCATCGGCTGTAATCAGCATGGATGTGTTCCCGGTTTTTTCAAGATGAACTTCTCCCCAGGAACAGAGGGAATCGAGTATAGCTCCTAAAGACGAACCGTAATCGGTTAAAGAGTACTCTACTTTCGGTGGTACTTGGTCATATATTTTCCTTTGGATTACACCATCTTCTTCTAGTTCCCGTAATTGTTGCGTTAACATTTTTTGCGTAATACCAGGCATTAATCGTTTTAATTCACTCGTTCTTTTTGTCCCTTTTTTTAAATGACAAAGGATAACAACTTTCCACTTTCCGCCAATAACTTCTAAAGTCGCCTCTACAGGAATATTGTATGTTTTCATAAAAAAACTCCTTTGATGAATTTAGATTATAGTTTTGAGCCTAAATACGTTGTAATACTAAAATTATTTCTTTTTAGTGCCGATAACACTTTAAAGTACGTACTATTTATTGTGCGAAATGTCGTTCATAATAACTGATGTAAGAGAGAAGTAAGCAGAACTGCACTTTAAAGTGTATATATTACTTTTTAGTACCTATAACACTTTAAAGTACGTACTTTTTATTATGTTAAATATATTCCATAATAGCACTTGTAAGCAAGAAATGAATAAAATGTGCTTTGAAGTGCATTTGAGATTGGTTA
>NZ_JAKUFQ010000094.1:0-22012 GCF_022663475.1 Bacillus cereus group sp. BfR-BA-01382 | reverse complement strand
TGCTCCTAACTTCCGTACTAATATGCAGTTTTACAATGTTAGCCAAAATTTACTATACTAAACCGTAGATTAATGTCGGAGAAAGGAGGAATTTGAAATGAGCAAACCTACACTAACAATTAAAAGACATACTTTGATTGCAAATAAGCTCTTAGTACTATTCAGTGGTTTAAGCCGAAATACAAAAGTAGATGATAAGTACTATTACGAAAAACATGCTTTCGGGATTGACAGTAAGTTTTTACCTATCCCTGGTGAATTCAAATGGACAAGTTCTTTAATTAAACAAGTAATCGCATATGTTGCTAAATCAAATAGTGAAGGATTCATTTCTTTCCTTTCTGAAGAAGAGTTAGCGAATACAATTCACTGCTCTGTTCGTACTATCCGCAATAACAATAAACTTTTAGAAGATAAAGGCATTATTCGTTGGGATAGAATTTTTGGTGAATATATCAAGGTAGAACTGGTGGATTATTTATTACAGTTCTTAGACCTACAACCGAAAGATATTGCAAACATAAAAAAAGATGATGTATTTGCAGATGTAAAGGAATACATAGCAAATGTGAAAGTTGATTTATTAGGTGAAGAATTAACTGATTATGTTTCAAAAGGTGGATATACATCAATTTCCGATGACGTTATTTATGAGTTGTTCAAAATTAAAGATGTGAACGTGCTTAGACTGGCTATGAGGGCTCTTTATTCCTTTGAAAAAGAAGTAAATGTAAAAGAGAATTCGGAAGCTGTCGTTTCCTACAGTGAAATTAAGAATGTATTACCTCCGTATATTGGATATAAGTCTGCTATTCGCAAGATGGCCGACAAACTTTCGCATATCTTCCAATTAGAATTATTCGAAGGCAATCAATGTATTCGTACCTTCTTTGAAGAAAAGAAAGCGAATAAATCAATCGAAAATAAAATCAAAGATGGTTTCGTCTTATCCTTTAACCTTGTCGGAACAAAACATAGCAAACAACAAAAGAGAACTGAAGCAATTCTCGGTGTATTTGAGTTCAACAAATTTGCTCGTAACATCGAATCATGGGGTGGATCTTTAGATATTACAGAAAAACAAATCAAATCTCTTGTTTATGAGTTTGGTTTAGACTCTCTAAATAAAACAATCGTATCTATTGAAAAGAACATTAATGAATCTATTAAAACATTAAACGATTCAAAAGGATTCCTCGATAGAATGAAAGAGAATACATATGGTTTCATACGCAATATTGCAAATGGGTATTATCAGGCAAAAATTACAGCTTAAATACCCCTTCTTTCCCATGCCCTTTTTTAAGAAATACACCTTTTTCTCGCTTTTTGAAGTCGGAATATTTAGTCTTCAAAGTGTTTCATTTCCGTATTCATACTAATTACACTAAAAATTTTTTGAACGCTACAAAAAAATAGGATTTATTTTACATCCAAGGAAAAAAATCAAATCATTAAAGAAGAATATAAAATTATTGAAGATGAAAAACAGATAGAATTGAAAATTATAGAGTGAACAAGAAAAAAGTAGTGTGAATAATTACAAGAAATGATGTTTATTATGGAAGGTATCAAGCAAGAAAAAACAACGACAAACCCTTTTGTATCAAGGGATTGAAGATATTTTATTTTTTACAATGTATTTAATGTGTTGAATTTGAGTCTCAATATACCTATTAATCTTTATTAATACTAATTAAATATTACTTATGAATGAACTAATGGGTGTATTTTCTGAATACTTCGATTTCCTTTATGTAAAACCTTTCAAAGATATATAAAACTGTAAAATGTTATATAATAAAATCAAGATGTATAGGAGGTGATATAGATGAAGTTTAAAATAAAACACAGTCCAATTCCTGTAGCAATAGCTTTGATGTTTATGCCTTTAATATTTAGTATTCTGTTCAGTAACCACAATAATATTGGTTCAGTAAGTTTAATGCTATTTAGTCTCGTTACATTCTTATCTGTCTTTACATCTTCTTATGAGATTACTGATAAAAGTCTCATTTTAAAATACATGTGGTTTAATAAAGAAATTCCTTTTGAAGACATTCGTCATTTACGTTATTCAGGAAAACCTTCCAATTCACAAAAATGGTCCTTGCAGAAAATAGAGGTCATGTATGGCATGTATGAAACATATTCTATTGGTGTGCCACGAGAAGAGGAAAAATTTCTTCAAATGTTACAAGAAAAATGTCCTCAAATGAAGGTAATGGATAGACCTGTAATGTAACAGAAAGTTTTAGAGAATGAAAAATAGCCATCCTTTTAAAGGAGTGGCTATTTTATTTGATTACTTTTGCAATTCGATAGTTGCATAAAATTCCTTATTATGAAACATGTCAAATCGACCTACTATGTAAACTGGATATTCTTTAATCGTTAATAAAGGCTTTGATGAATCAAATTCTTTATTAACAACCTCTGCTAATTTTGAAATCAACTCTATAAATAATTCTTTTGATGGCTGTATTTTTGCTTTTTGATTAGATTCCATATCCCCAACATAAAGGATATCTTCATTTGTAAAGGAAAAACGTACAAACCCTTCAGTAATAAACGGACCTAAAAAACTATCATTTAGAATCTTCAACAATTCCACACTATTAGCAGTGTCCACATGCATTTGAGGATTTAATTTCTTTTTCAGTACTTGTGAAATGTCTTCCATATTCGCTTTTCGATAATGGGATGCCGTTACATCAAAAGCTCTGGTACTTTCATTCAAGATATTTTTCCCATAATAAACATCACCAAAATTTTCGGTTAAAATTTCTGTGATTAGATAAACACTCTGTTCATCAGTTGCATAAATAAATTCATTTGCATTAAATCGCATTTAATACCCCTCCTGCCCTTCTGTAACCAATTTATTTTTGTTTAGTAGTTTTGTATCATGTAAATAGCAGAATCCCCTATATGGAACTCCTGCTATGTGTGTAGAGCGTATGTTTAATTCACCAACTCATGTTTCCAACCAGAGCGAATCATATGACTTGCAATTTTAGAGATATTACGAGCATCATCAATTCCTCTATGATGAATGCCCTCTAATGGTAGATGATGCCTTTTTAAGGCTCTTTCCATCCCCATAGGTCGTTGTTTTATCCAAGTACCATGTTGATGCTTTAGACTGATATGCAAATGCCCAAATGGATAATCTACGCCGAATCTCTCACAAACCTGTTTAAATTGTTTCTTGTCATAAAATCCCCAAGAAGCAAATACGCAATCATATTTGTTGTATAATGAAGCTATTTCATTCATAGCACCTTTAATGGATTTTCCATTGTTCACTTCATCCTGCCTAATCGTAGTTAAATGCAAACAATATTCGCTCAAGGTAGGAAATAAAACAGGCTTCACAAAGGTCTGATACTCTTCCACAATTTCAAAGGTTTCTGTATTTAACACTACTGCACCGATTTCAATAATTTCTGAGAAAAAATTGAGAGGTTCTGTTCCTTGTTTGAAGCAAGTAGATTCTAAATCAATAATTAGTAAATGTTTCATGCTGTTCCCCACTTCCTATTGTTGTACGGGTAATATTTCAGGATTGTCAGATTCATTCCCTATTACTCTTGCACCTTTTCCGATTATATATTTTAAAAATCGCACTCCATTATCACGAAAGCTAAAGATAGCTTTATCTTCTTCATCAACTTTGTAGTATTCACATTCAGTCAAAAATTGATTATTTCGTTTTAAATATCCCTCATACTTTACTTCCATAACATCTGAAACGAAAATATGAATAATTACTTCATCAATATTATGCTCTTTCATTATTTGCCCTGCATTTGAGTTCCAAAACCCATCATTTTCATCAATTAATTTTCTTTCTAAAATTAGAAAATCCCCTTCAAAAATTTTCTTTTCTTCAGCAGAAATTTCGTTAAGTCCAATCCACTGGTTTACTGTTTCAGGGATTACTGGTGCTGATTGATGGTGCTCATCAATAAAAAACTGTTTTTCCGTATAATTTGAAATGAGAGAGCCGTATAACCAACGATTATCAGTTGTACTTTTCCCTCGGAATAATACTTTTTTCATTTTTAACCCCTTTTTAGACTATAGTTTATTAAGTTTATTTATTTAATTAAATATATTTTACTTAAAAGAAGAGGAGGTAACCTCTTCTTTTTCCTATAAAAGTATTTTTTAATTTGCTTTGAAGTTATATACTGGCTTAATGATTTTTTCAATATGAACAGAGTCTTGAATATTTGTCATGATTTCATCCATAGGTTTGTAAGCCATTGGACTTTCATCGAGGGTACTTTGACCTACTGATGAGCTCCAAACATGCTTCATTGTGTCTTCATATTCATCTAAAGATAGTTGTTCTTTTGCCATTGACCGACTCATTAATCTTCCTGCCCCATGTGGACCAGAAAAGTTCCAGTCAGGATTCCCTTTGCCATAACATATTAAACTACCATCTCTCATATTAATTGGAATAATGACCTTTTCATCTTTTTGAGCAGAGATAGCCCCTTTTCTCAAAATCATGTTTTCTAAATCAATATAGTTATGGATGGTTGTAAACTCTTCTACTACGGTTAAATCCATATGCCGAATAATTACATTCATCATTGCTTTTCTATTTATTTCAGCAAATTGTTGAGCAATTCGCATGTCATGTAAATAGTCATTCAATGCTGAACCCTCTAAGTAAGCTAATTCTTTCTTAATTTTAGAGTGTATAGTTTTCTTTGTAACAAGATTTCCTTCAGCAAATAACACTCTACCTGCTTCTTCTTTTGCTTGATTCATATACGTTAATGCATCATAAGCTTTTTCTTGATAGAATTTTGCTACTTGTCCACCTAAGTATCTGCTTCCTGAATGAATAACAATGTACATATTACCCTCATCATCTTGATTGCACTCAATAAAATGATTTCCGGAGCCTAAGGAACCAATATTTAGTTGAGCACGTTGAATCTTCACACTATCAGCACAACGCAATTCTTTTAGGTTAATTAGTTTGGCAAACTCATGATTGTTCCCTCTAATAGAAGCTCCATAAGGTACATATTTACGAATAACATCATCTAATAATTCAAAGTTCATTTCTTTTTCTTTTAATTTTACAGTATACATGCCACAACCAATATCTGTTCCGACTAAAGAAGGGGCAACTGCATCCTGAATGGTCATTGTTGTTCCAATCGTACATCCTTTCCCATAATGAGTATCTGGCATAATACGAATCTTACTATCCCGTACAAAATCTTGATTACACAATTCAATAACTTGAGCAATTGTCTCCTGTTCTACATTTTCTGTAAAAACTTTTGCGGATGTAAATTTCCCTTGCAATTCAATCATTCTCTCACTTCCCTTTTATTTGTTTTATATTATTTATGGATGATTAGGCTACCATCTGCATAGGAGTTCTTGTAATTACAACATCATTACAAGGAACGACTTCCTCAACGTAACAAATCCTTTTCCTATTTACGTTCTTTAATTTATCACTAAAGATATATACATTTTCAAACTTTGTTCCCTTATCTTTTTTCCCTTTTGCATCAAGATTTGTAACCCAATCATATAATTCAAATAACTCAACATCGTATCCTTTAGAACTATCCCATTCTACCAATACGTGTTCCATCTCACGTACCTTCTCAATACTAACTAAAGACACATGACTTTCGCTGTTCCCAATTCGGTCAATGTTGTATAAATAAGCAAATAAATTAGGGATAGACTCATCTATATAAAATACAAGAAGTTTTACATTTACAAATTCACGAATACCAACAGTTGTTAAAGCATTCACATCGTTAAAAGTTTGTACCTTATCTGTATCTTTACTTCTCATAGAGTTGTTTGTAAGCATGGTAATCTTTTGTTGTGTTTTATGAAATTCATCTGGATGCTGAATGAAAATTTGAGCATTTTTAATTTTGTAGAATAAATCTTCAGCTTTTTGCTTGCCACTTCGCTCAATAACGGAAGCTAAGATTGCTCCACGAATCGTTGATAACATCGGATGCTCATAACTACGAGCAAGCAAATGGCTATCTTTATATTTCTTCAATGAAAATAATGAGTTTACTTTATAAGTAATTTTTAGCATGTTCTATCATCCTTTTTTATCTGCGCTAAACATAAGGCAAGAAGGGATTGAATCCCTTCTTTCACCAATTCGCTTTATAGTACAATTGTTCTTTTTCTAAATCTCGCTGTTCAAATCTAAATTCAGCTTCTCTCCTATTATCTTATTTGCTTGTTTCTGCAAATTGAGAGTTAATAAAATTCATGTTTCGTTCAATCATAAAGTCAAGGTATTCATCAGCTAATACTGTCTCCATGACTTTGTTGAATTCTGTAATATCTTTGAACTCATGAGAAACCTCAGATAAGTCTTTATGAATGCTGATAAAATCATCATTTAAAGCAGAGTATTTTGTCATTAAATCTACTGCATTTGTTTTCTCCGTTACAATACCTGTTACTTTAATTAAGTGAGGCATGTTACTGGAACATTTTGCACCATGAATATCTAAAATTGTGTTACGGAAAGCAATTAGAGCTTTCTTGATACGACTCTTAATTAGCTCTTTATCTTCAGAGATGTATGTTTGACGTTCATCATCAAAACCAATACGAGATAAATTCATTTGTGTTCCTAAAGCATATTCAGAAGAACGCAATGTGCCATGGAATAACATTTGTGTATTTTGGTCTTTATTTGTATTTGCATCGGATGTTGTATCTTCTTTTTGTTTTGGTTTTGCATTCTTTTCTGTAGGGTCAACACGACTATGTAAGACTGTATATGGAGCAGGCCCTTTTGACTGAATGCCCCAAGAGAAGCTAACTGTTTTTTCACGTTTCTCATTTGCACCTTTACCTGCATTCATAAATCCCATGATGTCATCAATTACACAGTTTTTCACTCGATTTCCACTCGCAGACAAAGTAGTATCAATTTCACGAACTGCCCCATTTCGCATGGGAGACATGATTTTACATGTACTACAAATTTCATCTACATTTGATAAAGCACGTAGATTTGATGCGAATACATGACTTAGCATAGGTCCAGATAGTGCATTTCGGATATCTCCATCTGTTAAAGTAACAACTCGTCCTTTTGTCACGTTACCAATTGTATCTTCGTTATTTAAAGCCTCTGCCACAAGTTCTACTCGTAAAGCAAAATGTAATTTCCACATATAATCTTCAGTTGTAATTTTCGTTAAATCTCGTTTCATGATTCGTTTCCTCCGTATGTAAGCTTATGCAACATTTTTTGTTAGATTTTTATTTTCTTCCACATTTTTATATTCAGGGTTCCCATTTTCATCTGTTAGAATATAAGCCTGATTATTATCTAAAGAAATCTTTTCATTCTTCTGCACTTTCTCTTTGTAAGTGTTTGAAGATAATAGAATGAGGTTTGAAAGTGTTTTTAATTTCACACCATCATTTAAAAGGTTCATTAATTCATTCATATTTTCGTCATTTAACAAGTACGTTTTGTAATTCCTGTTATATAAGAGAGACATTTCTTGTAATACCTCGATAAGGTCTTCCTCATGTACACATGACATAAGAGACACCTGCAATGAATATCCCTTTTTGTCCCGAACTAAACGATTTAAGCCTCGTCCTAATTTCGTAATTACTTCAGCGTTATAAACGTCTTGGAATGCATTCAATTTTAATAACTCCTTTGCAGTGTTCTCACTAATCGTTTCATTTCGTTTTACGTATTGCTGTATCATTTTAAGCAGGCTATCTTCATCTGGATTTAAAACATATGAAGCAGTTGCATATTTACAATCCCGATTCACAGTAGAATAGGTAACTTTTTTCAATAGTTCTTCTAATGATTTTTCGTTTAAATTAAGAATGGTAAATACCTTCACCTTATCCATTAATGGTTTGTTATTTGTGGGTACAACCTGCATCACCCATAATCCATCATAGTTATTTGAAATTTGCTCACCTTTCAAATATTGAATGATTTCCAGATAAATACGTGACAAGGTAACCACCTTTGAATCATCTCGGATTTTTCTAAGCGATTTTATCTCTCCCGTTTCTTTGTCAACGTAAGAAAATAATTCGATTTTTAAAACATCTTCAATTTCTTTTGGTTCTAACAACCAACTAATTTCAACCTCATCACTGAGACGTACATAACTGGATGCATAATGAAATCCTAAAAAAGAAAGGAATTTTTCAAAGGGATAAACCCTTTCCGATTTAGGCGCTTTATAAGAGCGAAGTCCTTTGCTATAAAAACAAGTCCCTACATATAAAGCCCCTTCATCACGTTTGTACGATGAAATAATTGATTCATCCAATGTTTCATAGTATTTGAAGATGTTGTCCAGGTTCTGTTCACATTCAAAAAATTCTTGTATTTTTGCTAATAATTTTTCGATTTCAGATTTATTAATAGTAGAATTCAAGTTATTCACTTTTTCAAAAGGCAAATCATCCAAGAAGAATTCAATATAATTCACCTCATCGTAAATCTCGATTAAATAACATGCTTTCTTGTTACTTAATTTACAAGAAACATCATTTTGCCGAAGAATGGCTAATAAGCCGTAGGCAATACAAAGTTCTTGGATAGGATTCTCTACCTTTAGAATCTTTAATTGTTTCATTTAAACAGCCTCCCAAAGTAATCCATGAGCGGTTGCTGTATTTTCACCAAATCCAACTTCATAGAGAGCCTGAATTGCTTCATAGTCACCTTTGACTAACAAAACAGATTTCCATGATGGGATATAGATGTCGTCTTTGTAATGAGTAGAAACAGGTGTTTTTTGAATGATTTCAAAATGAATGTCACCATCAATCCCCAATACTTTTAATTTTCTTTGAGAAATTTCTTTTAAACGTTCCTCAATTTCTTTCTCATCTTCAATGCGTACTTTTGTACCATCAATGGTATAGCTTGTAATGACTTTTCCTTTTAAAATATATTTCTCTTTTTTAGGCAATTCAGGGATTGTAATAATGTTTGTAATAGAAAGCATCATATCTCCAACTCGTTTCATATTGGATACCTCGATACTATCAATAACCTCTTGAATCAAATGGTTCATTCCTGATAAATAAAAATGAAAAGTATCCTCATTTATGTAGATATTTGAAAATGTAAACAATCGAAACTTTTTAGATTGCTGATTGTGAATTTTTTTCGCTCTATCAGGATTCATCGTTCCTAATAACATTGAATACATTTCATGAGTATAAAATACTTTCTCATGATTTGTTTTAGAAAGAATCTTGCCAGAAACTTTAATCCTCATATATAAATACCTCCTTCAGTAGTTAATGTGTATGTCAAGACGAAACTTGTCCTATATATTTTGACTATAGGGAAATTATAATATTTTTATTAACTATAGTCAATGAAAACAAAAGAGAAAAGGGAACCTTATAAGGTTCCCTTTTATTTCTTAATCTATTTTTCGTTAATTTGTTTTTAGTTATATATCATATTACAAAAAAACAGGTATTATATTTTCTCAGTTTCTTTTTCACCGTATTTCTTCATGAAGTCTTTGAAAGGTAATTTGTCTATTACGGTGTTTTCGTCCATTGGTGCAACAACTTCCTGCTCATCAAAGACCCCTTTTTTAGCTACCCTTGAAGAAATATCAACTGCTTTATCAGATAGAACAACTATAACAAAACCCCGTAATCTCTTTTCTGCAAAATAGGCTGAACCGATTACATCAGTGCTTTTTGTAAATGATGACCAATGATTATTAAAGTCAATTGCTTCAATATTATTGTCAGCTCGCCAGTTTTTATGTGCTTCTTCAAAGACTTTAGGGTAATTTGGTTGGTCATCATAATCAGTTCGTTGTGGCTCGTCATTTCCACCAGTATGAACTCTAAATAGCAATGTTTCAGGCTCAACTATTAAATCTTTTAACTCATCATTGTTATTCTGTAACTCTTCAAATACTTTTGTCCATTTTTCGTCAAATTCAGTCGAACTTTCATCATTTTTAGCACCTATACTTCGTTCGTGCCAGTCAAAAATTACTTTCTCTATTTCCTCTATTTTCATATGTATTCACTACCTTTTCTCTATATAGTTTTTGGCATTAGGTTTTAGGGGTAAGTTTTCTATATCAGATTTTTAAGGCAGGTTTAGTTAGGCTTTACTTAGTATATCAAAACTAAATAACAGGTTTTTCATTATCGAATATGATGCTTTTGATTGTCCTATAAATCCTCTGTTTTAAACTCTGTATAACCCTCATAGTAATAACTTGCGTCAATTCCTTTAAACAGACTTTCCATGCTCAAGTCGTCCGTCAGAGCGTTCTGTACAAGGTATTTAAGCTCTCCAGTGCTTACACTACTTCTAATCATGGCATTCAAATACTCGTCTTTTTCTATGATATTCCAGTCCGCGATTTTGCCCAGTTCCTGCTTGAGCATGCAATCGAGCCATATTCGCATTGAACGACCATTTCCATCTCGGAAAGGGTGTGCCACATTCATATCAGCGTACTTGTCAAGAATTTCGTCAAAAGTCTTGTGTGGCAATTCATTAATGTATTTCAGCGACTGCTCTAAGAAAATACGAGGTGCAAACTGAAAATTACCTTTTGCAATATTCACATCTCTCACCTTGCCCGCAAAGCTATAAATTTCAGAGAAAAGCTGTTTATGTATCTCAGCTAAACCTTTGAATGTACCGACCTCGATTTTATCAATTTTGCCCGTATCAAATAGCTCTTTGGCTTTGATTTTTGACAAGCGTTCTTCCTCACGAGCAAGCTCGGCTGAGTTCGTCAAACCAAGTTTATTTTTCAGTACCATTCTTAACACCTCATTTTTCTCAACATATTACTCTTAATGGTTATTTTAGCATGAAATGAAAAGCCAGTAGATACATTCTACTGACTTTCTAAAACATATTGATATAATGTTTTCTTTGTTACCTTGTCTTTTGGTCTAATTAAGAAGAAATCAGTGTAATGGCTCCTTCTTTCAAAAACAAAAAGTTAAACAACATTTTCTATTTTTATAACAAAACAATGTAAGACAAACAGTTTAACTAACTTTGGTTCTCAAGAGAATTTAAATAATAGGTCACTCTGTGTTGTATCAAATTCCCGATAATGAATATTAAATCCATTCGGTGTCATGGGCTTATCGCAAACAGATAAGCGAAACTTATAATTGTCAAACGTACTATACTTAGTATCATCATTAGGTATAAGTGTACTTTTTGTACTTTTTTCAAATCCTTTCAGTACATTCAAACACTCATTTCTATGAATAACCCCAAAATCATCACATTTTTCAGTAAAAATCGCTTCAGTAATAAGTCTACCATTTCTAATGATAGGTTCATCTAACTGTTTCAAAAAACCAAGAAACAGGGCTTTTCCTTCAATAATACAAAATTCCTTTATACTTTTATTAGCGTCCATTAATGACATTAATTTCTCATATGTTAAAGACATTTCATTCATCTCCTATATTGAATACCTCACTTCGAAATGAAAATTTAAAGGAAGTATCATTCTGCTTTTTCTAAAACCATAAACAATGTACTATCAGGAAGTGCTACAGCATTACCAGACTCATCTTCGAAATCAATTTTTTCTTTTAAATGAATTGTGTATCCTTCTTGTAGGTAATTCACAGCTTTAACAATCTTTACTTTGTCTCCGAAAATATTAGTTACGAATTCTTTATATTCATTTGGTGTGAAGATACCAAATTGTTCTTGCACTTCATGAGCAAATGAATCTTCCCCCCATGTATATGTATATAAAAATTCCATAGCATCATTAATAGGCATCTTCACTGCATTGTCTGAAAGCACTTCATATTGAATCTCACGACCTTTAAATTCACGAGCATATTCTTCTAAAAACTTCAGACCATTTTCATCTTTAAAACGAATCACACGCATTAAATCTTTATCTTCGGTCATAATCCCATCACGAATGATAATTCGACCACCTGGTTTTAATGCTTCATATGCACTCTGTAATCCCTTTTTAATCACTTCCTTATTGAACTTCTTCCCATTATATTCAATATAAGAAAATAGCTCATGAAAAATAGAAGAATATACGATTGTATCTACCGATTCTTTTTTGAAAGTATCAGCGAAGTTAAGAGCATCGCCTTTTATAACATCCCATGAACGAGACTCATTTTGTTTTTTCTGCTTCAATGAATCAATAACATTCTGTGAAATATCAATTCCATAAATCTCTTTTCCCTCTGTTTCTTCTTCTATCATATCTAACATGACTCCACCGCCTGGTCCTACATCGACAATGGTATCGCCTTTTATATAATCCAGAATGATTCTTTTGTCATCAGCAGAGCTGTTCATATGTTCCAAATAAAGGTCTTCATTATGGAATCTATCATATGCATCCTTACGTAATCCGAAGAAATCAAATAAAAGTATATTTGCACGATTATGCATCATATCAACTTTTTCTGCTTCTACACAGAAAGTAATTAATGCTTCACCAACCGCAGAAAATTTAAAGGAAACATTTGCAGTCTGCATAGATTCATCCATCTCAACATGAAAAGAGACGTGAGTGTTGTCAGGATTTTTATTTTTGCGATATTCATGTAGGTATTTTTCGATAACACGTTTTCGATATATGTTATTGTGTTTCTTTCCTTTAAAATCATAATGTAGTTGTTGCATTAGTGTTTCAAAGTGAATGTGATGAATCTTACTATCAGATACAGTATCTTTTATCATCAAGAAAATCGTCCAAATATCTTCGAAGCTTAAATCATGCATAGCAGGTTCAACGTACCATAAATCTTTATCTGTTAAGAAATTCTGAACGAGAAGTTCTTCATCTCCCATGATTCGTTCTTTTTCTGCTACCGTTTCTCTATGTTTATGTGTTAAACGATGCATTCGAGAAGAGAATGGCTCTACATTCCCATTAAATAACCCGTCAATCACAGATTTTACGTCTTCTTTCACTTCATTCCACAAAGATGGTGAAACACCCTCGATAATACACAGATTTAAGTAATACAGAATATTTTTAAGTTTTTCTTCCGTGTATCTTTCATAGAAACGATGAATCATGCTTACATGTGAATCAAGACGTGCTTCGCCTCGAATATATTGACCGATTAATCCATGGGTTAAAATTAAATCACCAATTAAAAAACGTTCTCTTCTTTCATCTATATTTTCTACATGTAAGGCTGTCAAATTTTCTTCCCAATAAATACTTTTAGAGCCTTCATTATGAATCATGAGGTTAAAGCCATTTTCTAACCATTTTCTGCGTTGTCTCAATGAACCACCTTTTGCTACCTCACTATAAACCAATACTGTTTCAAGAATTCGATATGTTTCTTCATCAACAGAAAGTTTTTCTAATGATTCTAAAGTGCGTATCACATAACTTAATAGACTATTTGTAGAAAGCTCACTAAGAGATTCTACATTTTCATAGTTTTGATGAATTTCTTCCGTCTCTACTAAATATTTTAGCCAATTAGGGATTTTACGAGTTTTACCTGAAAGATATGTATTAATAATCTCAATGTTTTTCATGTTTATTATCTCCTTTATAACAATAAGTTTTATTTTAAATTTATGAATTATAGCCTTGAATATTTATGCCCTTTGAATAACAGATAGTTTATTTTCAATTAGAATAAATGTGTTTTTCTATGTTTTACATTCTTTATACTTTGTATATCTGATTGCATTAATGTCCCTAAGAGATATACAAATAAAGGCCAGTCATCATCTCCAGGTGTTAAAAGGTTTGCATCTACAATCTCACCTGAGTCTGCTTTCGTAATTACTTTTTCACTCCATCCGAGCTCACGTAGTAAACAAGGAGTCTCCTTTATAAGTTGATAAGAGTTAACCCTATGAATACTGCCACTTGGCATAAATCGTCCATGATGTTGCAAGATAAGATTAAATTCTAATTTATTAACAACAGGTTTTACAGACAATGCAGAGATTATATTATGTTTCACTCCACGAATCAGACCTACTTTTCTCGGTTGAAATGGCATGTGAGCCAATGGAATGTCTTCATAACCAATGTACTTTTGCCAAGTAGTTGTTAACTTTCCTAAATCATGTATACCTGCAATGAGTGAATATCGTTCTATTTCATTTTCTTTCTGAATGACACCATCCCTAATCAAGGTTATCTTCATAACCTCTTTTATTTCTTTCGAATGTTCAATCCATGATTCTTCTATATAATCTTCATATTTTTGCTTTTCTACTTTCTCCTGATTCTCTGAAAAAGATAGACAATTCAATCCATCTTCTAAGCGAAATCCACAAGCATCATAGAAACTATTGAATCCTTGTATGACTAATGAATCTCCAATACGGACAGAATGAGGGTGAACCTCTTCTATACTGCCAGATGTTCCATTCGATAATCTATATAAGACATTTGATTTTGCAAGTTTTTGTAAGGATGAAAGAGAGATAGATATAGATTCTTTTAGAAAGCTATCTTGATTTACTTCATTATCGACAATCAAATTCACATTTTGAATTGCACGTATTAAATCATTACGACTGCCATTTTTCATAGCTCTTTTATGCTTTTTTAAAGACCTCTCAGTAATGAATTGCTCATAATATGAATTCATAATTTCATTCACCCACTGTTTTTGCAGTTGCCACGAAAAACAAATACCTGGATTAGCAAGAAGCTTTTCTTTTGTAGCGAGCACAACCTCTTCATCGTATATCCCTTGATAATGACCGCTAAAAACAGTTAGACACCCATTACCACCCCAACGGGCTACACGCCCTTCACGTTGGATAAGACTATCAATCGAACAAAGGGAGGAATATACGTTAGGTGCTGAAATGTCCATCCCTGCTTCAATGATTTGTGTCGATATTAAGATTTTGTCATTAGAAAGAGAACCTTTTCCAAAATACTTAAATACATCTGCTTCAACTTGTTCTCTATCTTTTTGTTGCAACTTGTTATTTAACAAAATAACTCTACTCTTGTCTTGTATCTGTGTATACAGTTCAATTTGCTCTTTTTGCGTGTTGCAAATAATAATTTGTTTCTCCTTAAGAGATTCAATAGAAGTATAATTAAGAGATTCTTCATAAGAAACCGTAACCTGTCTGTTTTCTATAACAGGGTTTTTAACTTCAATTATTTCAGCGTTGTATCTATGGCTCATAAATTCCATTAAGTATGTCGGCATTGTTGCAGTCATTATCATAAATTGATTTCCATTTTCATGGATAGAATCCAACATGCCAAACAATGTTTTAAGAGTTTTATTGGTTTCAAGTAATTGAATTTCATCAAATATAAAATTACTTTGCAGTACATTTTTCCCTCGGATAAAAGCTTGTCTTCCAATCCCTAAATAACCAGATAGTACTTGGTCTATGGTTGTTACAGAATAATAACTATCAAGAAATGGGTCGTTACTTATGGAAGAATGCTGAATACTCCATTCCTTCCCTGATTCTAATGAAGACTCATATGTATTTAGTCGCTGTTGAATTGAAGTAGCTAATGTCTTCATGGGCAATACATAGGTTGTTTTTCTATCCCATCGTTTCGTCAATAAGTAGGATGCTTCAGTTTTTCCTGAGCCACAAGGACTTAATAGAATTATATTTTTCTTTTTATTCATGACACGCACAAGCTTAGATTGAGGTTCTGTTAATTTAATTTTGTTTAAATCATGTATGTTAAAAATGCTTCTAAATGTGTGCATAAAGCCCATTGTTTCACCTCAAATATATCACTTGATAAATTAAATATAGCACCTTTAATAAACTATAGTCAATATTATTATTGATAATAAGTAAAAAATATTTCACTTAATTAGACAATAACTAATAAATTTCACTAATATTTGTTCCTAATAGACTGTAAACACCAATAATAGATAAGTAAGAGTATGTCGAAATAATAAAATGTTTGTCTGTTTTGTTTTAGAAAAAATCATGATGTTTTTATGTTGTAAAGATAGTTATTAATTTTATAACATAACTATAAAAAATCTATATTAAATATTTTGTAAAATGATATGTTGATAATATAAAATAACTTGTTTTATAAAATTATAAATTATTATTTTATATAAAATAATAAAACAAAGTGGATATCTCAAAATCCACTTTGTTTTTTCTTTAACGTATACCATTTAGTTAATGAGAGACTTTCTTCAATAGTGCCATCCTCTTTTTGATAGGGAACAGAATCAGCAAATTTCTCCCAAATATTCAAGCATGTTCTTGCTAATTCATATACAATGGAATGAATTTCTTTTCTATCGCTTGTACAAGCTGAAAAACGGATATTTGGAACTTGGATTCCATGCCAGTCTTCTCGTCTAAATATAATTGTATAATTAGCATCAATCATCTTATCTTCAGAAATCCATCCTCGTTCTTTCATGAGTTCACGCATTTCCATAATACCCATCGAGGGATTTAAATTCTTTTTCTTTGCTTCCATAAATTGAGTGAATTTTTCTCGAACTGATGTGCGTTGAGGAGATTCTTTGCTCATATGAGTTATCAGAGTCTCGTAGTCTTCTTGTGTTGTAATATATGTAGGGTGGATAGGTCTTCTCCTTCTCCATTTTATATCCCTATTTTTTCTTTTCATGCAAATAGCCCCTTTATAAAATTTTGATTATCTCCTTAAATCAATAATTTCACCTCTGCCAACATAAAAAGAGAAAACATTTGTATTCCGTGCAAAACATCGGTCTAATACTCGTTGAATCTCTTCAATATCTTCTTGATTAAAACATTCGTATGCCTCTTGATACCATCCTGACATATACCACTCTGAGTTTTTTGGAATATCTGAATTTATATTCGATAAAGTGGAGTTAATTAAAGATTCAGCATAAAAATGGAAGTTTTCTTTTTCTGGATGATACCATTTCACTTCAAATAGTTCATCTTTATCATACTGGTCATCCCCTTGCAAAATGTCCTTAATTTCTTTAACTGTTTTCATTTCACCTCTTTGATTAATTAACAATACCTCATCTCGTAAAATAGAAAATTTCATTACATATCATCTCCTTCTATTTTCTCTATCAACAATTGCCCCTCGAACATTAAATGATAAACACCATACTTTCCATCGACTGTTTCTACCACATGGTCTTCTTTACGGATAGGTTCTAAATAAAAAGGATAAATTTCACCTTTTTCAAGACCTTCCTCTTTTTTGGTTACAAAGCTCATCCAATGTGTAACCTGAGAGTATAACATTTCAACATGTTCGACTGTGTTTTCCTGTTCAAAATCAGCGACTTCTACAGCATTATATCGAATATTATCTATTAGTATTTCTTTCATAAAATCCCCTCATTTCTCACAAATAAAAGGAGGCAGAATCCTCCTAATAATTAAAATGGTTGGTCGCTTGAAGTATGATTACTTGTAAAATCATGATTTGCATATTTCTTAATGATATCTGTAGGTAATAATGTCTTCATTTGTTGAAGCTTTTCTTGAATTTGTGCATCTATTTCTTCGATTTTTGTTTTTGCTTCAGACGGTTTAACACCAAGAGTCTCTAAATCATCAGCAACTTTTTTGTACTGGTCTCGTAATGTTTTCACTACAGTAGATGCTTGAATACGAATGGTTTCCCCTTGCTTAATTTGTTTTTCAAACTCTTCAACTTGTGATGCAATATTTGTAGCACTTGCCATAAATAAACACTCCTTCTTGTTTTATTATGTATTTTTTATATACTTACAGTTTTTTTTAGGAAACTAATTTCTCCATGCTATATTCATCAGTGATGCGATTAATAACAGCCATATCTATTTTGCCGTGACAAACAGGGCACTTTTCAATTTCGGTTAATAAAACTTTGTAATCATTAACCAACTTTTCATTTTTAGAAATGACGTGTTCAATTTTCTGTTTCTGTTGTTTCTCTTCTTCATTAATAGAAGACAGTCTATTTGTTAGAGATTGAACGGTTTCTTTTTTCGCCATTAATTCTTTTAATTCCGATAACGTGCTCTCAGCTTCTACTAAACTATTTGTCTTTTCTATAACTTCACTACTAACATCAATTTCTTTCACTAAACGATTCTTTGTTTCAGTGAGTTTTGTTGATTGGGTCAACATTTCTTCTTGACCTAATTTAGATTTTGCTAATTCTTTAATTTCATCTAACAATAGTTGAGCATTTGGTAAACTTAATAATTGCTCTTCTACATGTTTAGAT
The DNA here is from genome assembly GCF_022663475.1 of Bacillus cereus group sp. BfR-BA-01382. Lineage (NCBI taxonomy): Bacteria > Bacillati > Bacillota > Bacilli > Caryophanales > Bacillaceae > Bacillus > Bacillus cereus group sp. BfR-BA-01382. The sequence goes on along the minus strand of NZ_JAKUFQ010000094.1, from coordinate 3,767 downwards.
TCTTTGCCATCGGCAATAATAGTAGTAAGAGAACGATATAGTTTTTGAATTTCATTTCGTTTCTGTACCATCTCTTTGACTTGATATATTTCAGAATAAAGATTCTCAACCTGTCCCAAATCTTTAATCACATTATTAAGTTCACTAATTTTGTTATCAATTAATTCTTGTTCTTTTAGTAGAGTAGCAATCTTTTCTTTCTTGGCCATCAATACATTTACTTCTTCACTCAATTTTTCTAATTCAGTAATCTGCATATGTGTTTGAGGGAGGTGGTCAAAAGAATCAATACCTTCCTGAATTATTTTTCGCTCTTTATCAGCCGTTTCAATTTGTTTATTGTATTTCTTTAAGTCACCTTCAAGGTCTCTAATTACAGCATCAGCATAATGAGTACCGTAGATGGAACCGACAATTTTAGCTCTCTCAGAAGAAGTATAACCATCTCCAACAAAAAACCAAGAAGTACCTTGTTTCATAAAATTAATTGGAACATCATTATCTGTATCAATATTTAATTTATTGAATCCGAGAATTTCTTGTACAAGTGACAATCCTTTTGTATTTGTGCTTTCCACAGAACCATCTTTTGGGTTATAAATCTCATATCCATTCTTTCCACTTTTAGATTTTTCTACAATACGAGAAATAACATAACCAGTGGATAAATGAATTGTTACTCTTGCAAAATCAGCACCCTTTTTGATAAATCTACGAGGGTTCCTACCGAAGTTCTCAAAGATAAATGCAAAAGCTCGTATCACTGCACTCTTACCTTGACCGCTTTCTCCAGTAAATAGATTGAGACCTTTTGAGAATTCGAGCGTAGTATTTTCGTGTGATTGGAAGTTTTCCAATGCCATTTTTGTAATGTAATAGGAATCAGCTACAACATTCTTTTTCATTAAAGATTTCATTTTCGAGGTGATTCGCTCAATTACTTCATCTTTTAAAACGTTACTTACATTTTCGTTTTCAGAAATAACCTCAATGACTTCAGTAATGTTTGTTGCCTTTCCAATATTCGCTTTATTTACAATGGATTTAATTTCTTCCATCTTTCCTTGTTTTTCTTTTTTCTGCATAATTTTTGTTCTGTCTAATACTTCTTCTGCTTTTTTAGCACTCTTCAAGTAAATTGTTTTTACCTTAAGTCCACTTACTTCATCAATTTCAATGAGAAGGACTTTGGGTTTTCGTTTCATTTCTTTCAAATCACTTTTCATCCGAGGGATTGCTCCTGGATTTACGAAATACTTACCGTCTACTTCTGTAATAGGAAATCCGATATGGTCATGCCCCGTAATTGTTAAATCCGCTTTTGTAAGATGAGCAATTTCATCTACTAATGTATGTCGGAATAGATTCCCCATATCCTTATTTGTTAAATAACCGTGGACAATATGGATGTGATAATCACCTGCTTTTTCCTCAATGATGTAATCTGAAAGATTCTCTTTCTTATCCATTCCATGGTGGTAGTGAGTAGCTGTAATGGCAACAGTCTTTCCGTTCGCCATTTCAAAAATAATAGGATTTTCTTTTGAAGCTAATTGCATAAATCCGATTTGTTCTAAAAAACGCAAACTTGTTTTCTTATAACTATTTAACGATTCGCCTATTAATTCGTGATTTCCAATCGCACCAATCATCGGAATCGGTTTGGCATCTATTAATTTTTTTTGGAATTCGTCATTAGTTAACTTTCCCAAAGAAAATTGTTTAACTAAATCAAAGGTATCTACCATACTCCACTTTGATACTACATCTAATAGAAAATCATTTTGATAGGTATGTGAATTTAAAAAGTCACCAGGTTGCAAAAAAGCGGTCACTTTGTATTTGTTTCCTAATCCTTTAATTTCTTCTCTTTTCTCTGAAATACTTTGCTGATAACTATCTATTCGATTACTTGGAGTAGAAGGTCTCTCATGCATATCACCGAAGTAAAGAAACCTCAAAACATTTTTCAAATCAAACCCTCCTAATTATCCGTTCTTGTAAATTTTATTTTACTTAATGTAGTTAAAATATAACACTTTTATTAACTATAGTCAATAAAACATTTAGAGCTATAAAATTGATTGTAAAGAATAGGTCGATAGGTTTGTTGGACAAATTTGAAATACTGTTTCTGACTGAAAGTATAAACAAACAAATAAGGTACATATAAAACCTATAAGGAATACAATTAGATACATCAAACATTTAGGCATAAAACCATCTCCTTTTAATATTTTCTCATCCTATTCAATTCAGAAATTCTGTATTCACAGATAGGGTCTTATAAATAAAAGAGTATAAAATACGCTAATATTTGGCAATTCCTCGCAATTGCCTCGCTAATAACTGACAGGGTTTGATAAAAATAATATAAAATAATGGCTATAAACTGACACACTTTTTTTTACGAAAAGGATAGGATGAATAAAAAGAAATAAAGGAGGGCATATATGTGGATATATTCAAAACTATATCTTTTGGAGCGAGAAAGATTGATGCTGATAGGATTGAAAAATTACAAGAAAGGCATAAAAGAAAGTATGGAGGAGCTACTATTAATCAAAGTGATTTATTAAGGAGTTTAATAGAGATAGAATACAACAGTGGAGATAGAGAGATATTCTGTGCGAATAAAGATGATTTAAAGCACATTACATTTTTACAAGAGCGATATGAAAAGGTATATGGAGAAGAAATTAGTCAAGCAGAACTAATAAGAGAGCTACTAAGACGAGAACATATATTAGTAGAAAAAGAAGATGGTCATGAGCGAGACATGAAGTTTATGCAACGGATTAGAAAGTAATAGCGGATATCTCCTACTCGAACACACCTCAAACACCCGAGAACTTATGAAAACAGTCGAATCTTACTAAGATACAACATACAGAATAAAGAAATTTTATTCTAAAAACTATTATTCGAACTAAGAGGGTTTTGGGAAGGAGATGTTATATATGAATTTAACAATGACTGGAAAGCATGTATCTTTAACTGAGGGAATGAAATTTACAATGAATAAAAAACTGGATTTTTTAAATAAGTTCCTTAAGGAGGATACAATTGTAAGCGTTACTGTACAAGTGGAAAAAGGATTAACAATTTCAGTATCTGTTCCGTTTAATGGAGAGTTGATTTATGCAAAGAGTAAAGATGAAGATTTCTATGTAGCATTAGACAGTGTGGTTGATAAAGTAAAGAGACAAATTACAACTGCAAAAGATTTAGAAAAATCAATGAGACGATTACATAAAAAACATATCTTAATACCTATTGCAAATGAAACAGAAATGAAAGAGGTTAAACTTACAGATAACATTGTAAAACGCAAGCAATTCGAATTAAAACCTATGCATGAAGAAGAAGCGATTCTACAAATGGAGGTTTTAGGTCATAAGCAATTCTTATTTGTAAATGCAGAACTAAACGACACAATCTGTCTTTTATATACAAGAAAAGACGGTAAGTATGGAATGATTGAAAGTTGTGCGTGATATAAAATAATACAATAAAAATACAAATAATTATAAAATGATATCTATAATATAACAAAAGATACACAATAAAATGTGTATCTTTTGTTATTTGTTGACCATATTATTTTTTATTATGTTATGTAAATATATTTTATATCGTTTAAATAAAAAAAGATGAGCTAAATTAACTCATCCTCTACATCGTTAATATTCGATTGAAAAGAATTTCCACCTCTTTGGTATTCATTCTCTGAAATAACCGTAGTGCTTTTAACTTTTGCACCGACA
>NZ_JAKUFQ010000093.1:0-22177 GCF_022663475.1 Bacillus cereus group sp. BfR-BA-01382 | reverse complement strand
TCCTGGTGTTTGACTTCCTTCACTTGTTCCATTTGATTTTCCAGCTTCTTTCATTTCATCTTGAAGACTTGTTGTTCCCGATTCTTGCCCATTCGCTCCCCCTGGGTTTTCGTTCCCTCCTTTTTTCATGTCTTCTTGAATAGATGGCGTACCACCATTCTTTTTATCTTTTTCCTTATTTAATTTACCTTTTTCTTTTTCATTTTTTGCTAAATCATTACCATTTGCTTTTTTCTGATCCGCTTTTTTCATTTGATCTTGCAAGGACTCTTTATTTTCAGACTCATTCCCTTTTTTCAAACCACTTATAAGCCCTGCCACGCCACCTGTTGCCATCGCTGCCGCACTTGCTGTTTTAGCTGCTGCAACACCCGTTCCTTCTGCTGCACCTTTCGCTCCTTTTCCAATCATATTCCCGAGACTCTTCATTGGTTTTGAATTTGCGAGACTGCCAATTCCTTTACCAAGTGCGAAACCACCTACTAACATGCCCCAACTGCTTTTTAACCCAATATCTATACCAAATAACCTTTCTACGACTGACGGTCCATCTAGTACTGCCATACTAAATGCCGCTAATGCAATCAGATACGGTACACCATTTAACTTGTCATGGAGAAAAGCTGTTCCTATTAGGTATAGCTTCAAAGATAGGAATATCATGATCGTTGCTATAAATATATTGAGGATATTAGATAATACAGCTTTTAACTTTTGACCATTTGCAACATCGGCTGGTGCTAATATGTTCGCTAACAAATAGTTAAATGCCAATTCATAAAATAATCTAGCTAACTTAATACTTACTAACAACAAAGTTAATCCTGTTATCAGTAAAGTAAAGAATATGTTCCAAAAATTCCAATGCCAGCGGTAATACTTTTCTGGAAAGAAATCAAACCATCCATCTTTTAATTCAGCTAAAGATGCGACTCCCATCCCATCCATTACCCTTTTATACTTAAGAATATCTTGACCACCCTCAGATAATTCCTTATCCTTCGCAAATTCAAAATCTTTATCTATCTTTTCAGTAATATCAATTTGTCTAATGCTTTTTTCCGGAATATTATTTTTCGGATTCATATCTTCTTTCTTTTTCCATCCGTTTTGATCTATTACTGCAACATCCGTTATATTCTTCTTAATAATTTCATCACTTAAAGAACCCTTTTGTTCAGATTTCACAACCGCTATGGCATCATCGGTAAACTTATCGACCTTTGTCATACCAGTACTTAATAAACAAAGTACACTCAATGTTATGAAAATATTGATGATAATTTGAGAACGATTCATTTGTTTATTCATAATAAACATGTAGCCAATATATAAAAACGAAATGGCTAAAAGAACGACAAACAATGGATATAACATATCAACAAAATTTTGGATTTCCGGTGAATTAAAGAATCCTTTAATCCCCAGTATGGCATCTGTCACACCTTCTAAAGCATCTACAACTAAAGATAAACCTACAATTAGGAACCATCCTAGCCAACGCAATATATAATTCACGATGTCTCCTACTTGAAGATAATCCGAGAACGATTCTAAAACCTTTAAAATCTCTTCATCTTTCACTATTTACCCTCCTCTCATGCTTGCTATTGCCCTAATACTTCTTTTGCTGTCCAATTCACTCTCTCATTTAGTCTGTCAATACGAATAATCAATTTCCCTTTTTGTTCCCGATCTACTGAAAGGAAAAGAACCGCATCTTCTAGACCAAGAATAACCTCATTTTCTTCTGTTACAAATGACGAGTAACTATCTAAAATCAATTGCATTTTATCCGTTATTGTCGGTACACACATTCCCACTTCCTCCTTTATGTTTGGATTCAAAAAAGCACTCAATTATTTGAGTGCTTTCTAACTTGTTACTTGTTCTTTTTCTTCTAAATCACGCAAGATTCGATTAATCTTGTTTTCGACTGCTTGATACACACTTTTGTCGATGTGGTCATTGTGAGCTAACATTTGAAATTCACTGTAAAACTCGCCCATTTCTTGATTTTCAACTTCATCTAATGACTTGCCTAATTGCGCTAAAAAGAACTTATCAACCAGTTTCAAAACCGCTAAATCAGATTCAAAAAATTCATTAACCGTTTTTTCCTTCCAATTTTCAATGGAGAGGGAATCAAAAGGGCTATCTTCCTGCTGAAATGCCTCTTCCGGAATCTCTTCATCAATTCCCATCATTGTTGGTTCTTCTACTGGCTGCGGTTTCTCTACTGATGACAAATCTTCCTGTTCTGACTCTGATGGTTCTTTCTCAATTTGTTTTGCTTTTCTTTCTCCTAGAAAATCTACAATTAGTTCTTTCGGTTCTACATCATCATGTAAGGAATCAATATCTATATCTAAAATAGATTTATCTGTATCGAACTCTACACCTAAGTACTCCCATCTATATTTTAAAGCTGTTTCTCCGGTATTATAAATTGGACGTGGTCTGATACGCTTTCGATTATTATCTTGACGTTTTATGACACGAATAACGGCACTTTCTCCTTCTTTAAAACTCATTAGTTCATTTGCTGTTAACAATGGGCGTTGATCTAGACCTTCGGTTTTATTTTTATCAGTAGAAAGACCTTTTCCACTTCGGGAAGGTAGATTAATTGTTTTATTCCCCAGCTTTTTGGACACTTTTTCGGCTGTTTCTTGATCGTTTGTTAGAATGTAGATGGTGTTCCCACAGTTTCCATCAATGGTATCTGCATCTTCACCATATTTATTTTTCAGTTGTGAATATGCTTGAACGATAAGATTAAAACGGATATTCCTTCCCAAACAAACCGTTGCTAACGTTGCCATTCCCTCTATACTCGGCATGTTGCCAAATTCATCAAGTAAAAAAACTACTTCACGATGACACTTGTTACCTCTCGCAAGGGATGCACCCTTAGCTAATATGAAATAGAGCTGTCTTACGAAAATAGAAGCAATAACATGATTTGAGGTATCATAATCAGGTGTAATCATAAAAATAGCAATTGGTTTATCGAAATAATCCACTGTTATTACTTGTATATCTTCATTTTCTTCTATTACTTTAAATTCTGTATGACCCGTCTTTTCATCTATTTTCGTAATGGAAATGGATGCTTTCTTTTTCTTATTGTCCTTTTCATTACATTGAATGGTATCTCCGACTTTTATTACTTTCTTGAAATCTAATGCAAAACGTCCTTTAATATCCGCTTTAATAGACTCCTTTGAGCCGTCTGGAAATACAATTTCTACTCGTTTTCTAGGTGTTACTTTTCCTTTTATCGTTTTTCCAAAACCGACACGTTTTAAATCCACACTATTTTTTGCGGTCATTTTAGCGATTTCATCAAATGTAAAAATAGAAAGTCCGTTCATTGTTTGGGTGAAAATCCCGCCTCGTGTCGTTCCTTTTGAGAAGTTTGAGGTTGCATATTGCATTTTTGCAACACTATCCGCTGGTAGACCTTCAAAATATAAATCTAATGCATTTTGTGGATCTGCTTCTGGATCTACGATTACCTCTTTTGAACCAAGTTCTGATAACATATTTGCAACTGCATACATTGTGATTTTTTCTTCTGTACCTTCTGCAATACACTTATCTGTAACTGCTAATATCATGGCGTTACACAAACTCATAGCGCACTGTTGCCAAAAAGGATCTTTTACAGTTGGGTTGTAATACAAAGTGTGTGAAAGTGTTTTACATAATGCTTGCGCTGTTGAATAGTCTCCATCTTTATAGGCATCTTTTACCATTTGTAATAAGTTATAACTCATAGAATCAAGTGGGTTTAACAAATTCAAGACTTCGATATGATACCCTCGTTTTTCCAAAGTTTCTTTGGATGCGCTAAAAATTTCCCCTTTTGGATCATTAATTATTAATGAAGGCTTATGTTCCGCTCTAGAATAGACATCAATTGTAGGAAATACAAAGGTTTCCCCTTTACCAGAGCGTGTTGTACCGATAATTAAATTGTTTACCGGACTATCATCAATAAATACCTTGTCACCTAGCCGGGAGATAACAACGCCACCGCCACCTTTAAATGATTCCTCTCGATCTGGTACAGCTCGGTACTGTTTTTTCAACTCTTCAACTTCTGTAAAGCGACTAGACCCTTTCTGATGATTATTTAAATCTTTAAAAGAAGAATTTAGTTTGTATACCGTTCTTGCAATGGTTCCAATTACTACAAGGAAAACAAGCATGTAGTAAATCGGATGCTCTGCAATTGGCATCTGAAAAAGAAATCCTACCCCAATATGAAATGGTTTTGGATGTAATAAATCACTAAATATTGTTTCTATCAGCTCTAAAGATAGATTGAGTAAAAAATTAGCGATTAAAAACATTCCAACAAACAAAAAAGCACTCAATGGAATGAGTACCTTTTTTTCAGCTAACTTATATTTGATTGGTATCTTTTCACTATACATATCCAAGCATCACCTCTGTTCAATCTTGCCACATGTATTACTTTTTCAAGCCAAATCCCGAATCATAATTATATTTTTCATACTCTGTTATCTTATCGAAATCATTCGTTACATCTAAAGATATGATATATCCAAATTTCTTAGTAATTTGGGCATCTGATGGCATTTGTTGAAAACTGGCTACTACTTTTATATCGGAATCCTTCATTTGTTGGAGAAAGTATATAAAATCTTCCTGACATAAATAATTGGTTTCATCTACAATTACGTATTCATATTGTTTAGCTATATTTATCACATCTTCTGTAATTTTAAAATTCCCATACCCCTCATTCGATTCACAATCCAAGTGTTGTAAAGTCACATTACCCTCTGTTTGCTTCCCGAATGTTTCGTCTTCGTATTCCCTCAGTGGATCTAACACTAAAACTTTTGATAAACTTAAAGCCATTTTCTTCAATTCCCTCGTTTTCCCTGTTCCCACTCGACCTACCACCATTAAACTTTTATCTAGACTTGAAATTTGCACTAAATTTGTACTATTAACAAACATCTATATGCCCCCTTTCAAATTAAAAAGGTACTCTTTTTATGAGTACCTTTTTGGCAATATCAGTTGATTTTTTTGTAGACAAATAATAAAGTTCTTTAAAAAATAATAAAGTCGTTTAATTCCTCGACACTTATGAAGCCAATCTGATGATAATTTTTTGCATCTTCTTTATCAATTTTGAAAGGATTTTCTTTATTTAATAAATAACCTTTTGCACAGTCAAATTGGCTTTTATAAAGCACCATTACAGGTTTTTCTCTACTAGGATTTTGAATTTTCGAGACTTCAACTTTTGTATAATCACTCTTTAATTCATAAATTTTATCATCATCCAAAGTAACATAAATAGTATGGGTATTAAACGGAATTTTCATTGTAAATCCTCCTTTTTGAATAACTTTATTTTTTATTTTAGTTCCAATTAATCGTGGTATCAAAGGTTTTAGACCTTGTTTTTAAAAGACTTTATTATTTCTAATCATTTTTCTTTATTTACTCGCTACCATCTTTTCATTTTGTTTCAGAACTGGCTTCTCTGGATTTGTTGGCTTTTCCGGCTCTGTTGGTTTCTCTGGTTTCGTTGGCTTTTCCGGTTCTGTTGGTTTCTCTGGTTCTGTTGGTTTTTCTGGTTCTGTTGGTTTCTCTGGTTCTGTTGGTTTCTCTGGTTCTGTTGGTTTCTCTGGTTCTGTTGGTTTCTCCGGCTCTGTTGGCTTCTCTGGATTTGTTGGTTTTTCCGGCTCTGTCGGTTTCTCTGGATTTGTTGGTTTCTCCGGCTCTGTTGGCTTCTCTGGATTTGTTGGTTTCTCCGGCTCTATTGATGGTTTTGGTTTTTCTGTCCCTGTACTTTCCGTATTACCATTCTCACCCTCCGTTATAATTGGTAGGTTCACAATTGCATCTGGTTTCTTCTCCGGTGGAAGAATATCTCCTATACTCGCTACTGAAGAATCAATATTTTGATCGCCGAATGCAAAGTGATCTCCATTCACGGTGACTTGTGGCTTATTATCCGTAATAGCTGCAATCACATTATCTTTTGTTGTATCTTGAAGTGTTTTATCTGTTGTTTCTTTATCAAAGAGTGCTAGAACACGAGAAGTGGTGTCATCCCCATTTTGAAGATTACTTACAATAGATTTTTCTTTAAAATTAATTTTTGATTTATCCAGCTCTTCGAGTACATAAGCAACTTCATTATCCTTACTTTGAATTGCATTCTCTGTAATTGCTTCGAAATCTTGTTTGTTCAGATCTTCTTTCTTTTCCTCCGGCTTATTCTTATCTACTTTTTTTGTAATAGCTGATTTACTTTTTGATGATTCCTTACTTCCAAACCAACTGCAACCTGTCGTACTTAATATCAATGAACCACCAAGAAAAACAATTCCCATTTTTTTGTACAGATTCTCATAATTTAAAGGCATGTTATTCTCTCCCCCTTAGATGTTCTGTAGATCTTTATCAATTTTTTCAATCTTAGCTTTCTTTTCTTCTTCACTTATCGTAGATTGTTGAATATCTCGTTTCTCTAATTCTTTGACCTCTTTCATTACATTTTTATTTCCTTGCGTTTTAGCAAAGGAATAACAATCTTCATATTTTTTTAGATGTACAAAAGCTTCAACGATGAGTTTTTCACGTCTACCGTCCATATTGACTTTACCCTTAAGCTTAATTACCTCCTCATATTTCTTATTAAGTGCTGCCTTTTCAAAGTCGATCACATCATTTTTGACATCAATTTCATTGATTTTATTCATGTTGTCTATCCCAATAAAATAAGCAACCACACTTTCTGCAAATTTCGGCTCATATTGTAATGCTTTATTTGCCTTTCCGTTTAATAAATAAGTAAATAAAACTGCCTTCTGACTATCTTTATCTAATTCTGTGTAATTGACCTTATCGAAGTATTTAACGGCTTCTCCATACTGCTGAATGGCTGCCTGTTGCAATCCTTTTACTACATATTGTTCCGAGCCAGCATTTGCACTCGAAACTGGTTCGGAAGAGAATAACTTAAAGGCAAATATGGCACCAGCTCCAATTAACACCACGCTTCCTATGACACTCGCAATAATCTTGAATCCTTTTCTATTTTCCTTTCCAGGCTTTATTTGTGTTTTTACTTGATCCGATGGACTATAAGAGGGTTCTTCCTTCTTTTCTGATGATTCTTCTTGATATTCATATTCTTCATGAAAAGGAGAATCATTGATTTCCCTTTCTAACGTGTCTAACAGCTCCTTTTTTTGTTCCTCTTGTTCCGGATCTAATTGCATCACATTCATTTTTTTAGAAATGTGATCAAAAATGTGATCTGCATATCTCGAACCAAGTGATAACGTACCGTTATAAATTTCATTAGAATGACCATCTAACAAATCGAAATCAATATGTTCTTGCCGCCCTGCCTCTCTATAAACTCGTTCTAATCGCTTCGTTAAGATATAAGCTTCATGAAACGAATATTGCTTACCCGACTCAATTTCAGTTCCATTGCTACTCTTAAAAATGACAAACATGGCTTCTCCTTTCTTCCGTTTGATTTAAATTTACTTCGATTAATCTTTTGAACTATTATTTTCAGCTTTATTGGTTGCGTACTTATGATAGATACAAAAAACAGAAATCAATACCCAAATAACGATGAAGAATATTAAAGCTCTTAACAGCCCTTCTGTTGTTGGTACTGTCATAATCGGTTGTATATTACCAATAACAGAAACGCTCTCCAATACACATGGTAATCTCATAATTAACACCCCGATTGCTTAATAAAACTAAAATTCCATGAAAAAAAGGCAACAAAAAAAGCCATACCCTTTGCATAGCTCCCTTATTGCCTTAATTATATGTTTTCACTATTTCATCCAGAAAAACGGGAATAAGATTTGACCAAATTTCACATTGCTATTTACGCTCTCTGCTAAGTATTGGCATCCCATTACAATAACGAGTCCGGCTGCCCCACCAAGAAACCACCATATACATTTATGTCTTCCTCGTTCACCGCCCCAAATTAGTAGATAAGCGCCCCAGCAAAAGACAATCGCTGTACTAACCATTGCCCCTCTTTGCATCCATGCAATAAATGAATTCCCTGTATTAATTAGACCGTCCATCGCATCACCTAATACTAACATTTGAGATAATGTTTCCAACATTGACATATACATTCACTCCCTTTTCATTTTTAAGTGCTTATACGTTACTAAGCTGACTTGATTCATTCGCCTTGCTGTCTTCTTTTACTTCTGTTGATGTTGCCTTATAAGCTTGTAAAGCTTTCATTACTAAATCTTGATTTTCTTCAATGTATTTCTGATGATGTAAATGAAGCCAATGGTTATAATCCTGACCATTGGCTCTTAATAGGTTTGCTACCATATCTTTTTCTTTTTTTAATTCCCTCTGTGTAATCGCCACTATATCACCACCTCGTATATTATGTTTAACTACTTTTTGTCGGACATATTTAATCTATATTCTCTTGGACGTCCGAGGATATTCCTAGATAATGAAAGTAAGGATCATTTGGGACAATTCCTTCACCACCTGTAGATATAACTACAAGGAAAGACTGTTTCCCAGTGTTCGCTTTATGCTTCCTACTCACAGGCTGTTCTCCTTACTTCAAACCTAGCTGTTAGTAGCGCTAGGGCGGCTTTTGGAGTAAGAATAAGTTCTTATACACGAGGATGTTGGTCAGCGATCACACTAGGGATATCCCCAGACGTCCAAGGCAGTTTCCAGTGATTCTAAAAGAAAGGAGGAGTTTTCTCATGAAATTATTTGTAGGTTTAGATGTGAGCTCTCAAGATGCAAAAATTTGTTTTTTAAATGGTGAAGGGGATTGTTTACAATCGTTCACTATTACAAATGATTTACCCGGTGCTTTGATTTTAAAGAAAAAAATTCTAGACACAGCTTCTAAATCCAATTGTAAAATCATTAAGATTGGATTAGAGTCTACATCCATTTACAGTTATCATCCAGCCATGTTCCTTCATAATGACAAGGAACTTAGAACCTACGGTTCTCAGGTATTTATGATTAATCCAAAACAAATTTCTAATTTTAAAAAAAGCTATCCGGAAATGGATAAAACAGATGCCCTAGATGCATTTGTCATTGCAGACTACGTTCGTTTTGGTCGCCATACAATGTCTATTGTAAAAGAAGAACAGTATATGGCCTTACAACAATTAACTCGTTCTCGCTATCAACTCGTACATGCCTTAACGAAAGAAAAACAACATTTTCTTCAACACCTAGGATTGAAATGCAGCCAATTTACTCAAGACGTTGAATCCTCTGTATTCGGAAACGCTATGATGGAATTATTTTTAGAACGATTTAGTTTAGAAGAACTAGCTCAAATGCCTTTACAAGAGCTCGTCCTTTTCCTTCAGGAAAAGGGAAAAAAACGTTTTGGTAATCCAGAAGACGTTGCAAAATCCATCCAAAAAGCTGTTAAAGGTTCGTATAGATTAAGCAAGGTCGTAGAAGATTCTATTGATCTCTTACTAAGTACTTCTATTCAAATTATGCGCACCTATCAAGCTCAAATTAAAGAGATTGAGAAAGGTATAGAAAGCTTGATGTCAACGTTACCGCAGACCCTTGAAAGTATTCCCGGTGTAGGTCCTGTATTCGCGGCAGGTATTGTCGCTGAGATTGGTCAAATTGACCGCTTTGCCGACGAAACACGTATCGCAAAATATGCAGGCCTCTTCTGGAAAAAATACCAGTCTGGTCGCTTTACTGCAGAAAATACATCCTTAACAAAATCAGGAAATCCGTACTTACGTTATTACCTAGTTGAAGCCGCCAACTCTGTAAGACGTCATGTACCTGAATATCGTGATTACTATACGAAAAAGTCTGCAGAAGTTCCTAAACATAAGCACAAACGTGCCCTCGTCTTAACTGCAAGAAAATTTGTGCGTTTGGTTGATGCGCTACTACGCAATAACCAAATTTACGCGCCAGGAAGGGGCGTTGATAGATGATATCTAGCAACATTTCCTCCCCTCCCTAATTCCATTAATTTACAATCAATTAATGGTCTAGTTTCCTATTGCCTTTTTTAAGCTGTAATACTAGCTTTAATGGTTTGAGCGATAAAATACCTACTTGACATCACACCACAGGTCTTTCAATGATTATGTGATTACTTCTGATATTGTTCTTTGCAATTTTGAATAAAGTAGGTAACTTCTTTTTCAAAATCAGATGGTTTAATTTCTTCAAACTTTATTGATTTCTTCAACTCTCCTTTTTCATAGTAAGCTAGAGTATCACGTTTTTGTGACAAGCCGAAGTCATGTTGATTACTTGTTCTTGGAACATCCTCTCTACCTCCGAATAATTCCCTAACCAATATATTGTTTTTCTTTGCTAATTTTTCGACTTTAAAAAGTATATCTGCTCTTGTTTTCTTATCATTATTTAATATTACAAAACCTGTGCCATCCTCACTCATGAACTTTTTCATTTCTAACGGACTAAGTTCCATTACTTCCCCTTTTCCCGAACTAAAGACAAATGTTGAACCAATACCAATTGCAATTAACAGTCCAACAATAGCGGAAATGATCCACCCTTTACGACTCATGCATGTTCCTCCCTATGTCATATTTTTATAAGCGATTTTGAAGTGTGATGAGACACATTTTAACTTCAACATCTGTCTTTATTTTATAACATTTAAAGGAAAGTGGGATAGAAAATGGAAATATCATTTATGGCTGGAATGACGAACCCTGTATTGGCATGCGTATAGAGACTAATCCCGACCTAGCTTCTATATGCCCAATACCGCACTACGTATTTTGGCGTGAACGTAGAACCTTATGTATCTACTGTTGTGATGTTCCTCGCTTCTTCAGAATGTCAAAATGGGATATTCCTCACGAGTACTGACACAAACAGGTCTTTGATACACTGCATTTCCCAGTGGTCACAGATGAGTTTTACGATCTTACTCACCCAACGATAATCGTATACCTAACCCCTCTAGTGACCTTTCGAAGGGAGGCACGCATATATATTGAAAGCCGTATATCATCCTTTTACATCAATACTGAAAGGAAAAGATACGCAATATATATCTAAATTGTCAAAGAGCAACTTACTTTGTGCTATGTTCTCAGCACACTTCAAAATCGCTTTTTTTATTTGCATTTTTGTTTGACAGCTACTAATTCCGCATGTTTATTTTTTCGTTTAGCAATTAAGTTTTGATGTTCATCTCTAACCGAGCGCACTTGATAATAAATTTGAGCCACCTTTTCAATGCTTCCTGTGCTATTTTCAATTGCGATCGTGCCTTTCAGTTCGTATGTTTTTCCATCAAAAGTTTTAACACTATGAGCTTGTGATGCCGCAATATCATAAAATGTGAGTCTTTTTTCTTTTCCCATATGAACGCCTCCTATTTTTGATAAAGAAGGGAGAAAAACGCTTCTCCCTTGTCTAGTTTTCTAGCCATCTAGATAGGATGAAATAGTGAACGAGTGCTTTAGATCATGCTAGGATTGTTGTGTTATACGAGGTTATGATGCGTTGTGCTGCCTCTTTTCCGTATATGTGCTGTAATGCGGATTGAGATTCAACTACGATTGAATGCTGAATGTGGTATGTTGCGCTTTCTTTCAAAAACTGCTCCATATGAGGGATTGGGTACAAATCATATTGATGAAATACCAGGTGAATCGGTCTTATATTCTTGCATTCTGTTAGATATTGAAGAATATTTGATAATGCTTCCCCTCTCTCTTGATACGTACTCGTTTCCGTTTCTACACTGATGTACACAACGGATTTTTGTTTTAGATCCATTTGTAGTGTTTCATAACCAGTTAGTAAATCATGTTTAATGATGTGATATCCTTGTTTTCGTTTTTCTTGATGGGTATCTTCATAAAAGATGCCTTTCGGATCAAAAATGAAAATAAAATCATCTGTTGTTTTCTTCACACCTTCTATGACCGTTTTATAAGCTCCAAAACGAGCTTTTATGACACCTGCAACCTTTTCCCCTTCATTCAGTTCTTTCAACGTTCTAATCACCTTTGTATACTTCTTAGCTACGCCTAACATGTATTGCACTCCTTCCTATTTCATTTCCCTCTTCTGACTACTACTGAAACCCAAAATACTCTTTTTGTTCCCCTTGCTTTTCACGTTGATGTTTTTCAAGAATGTATAGCAAAGTGATAGTTAACGCATCCCTTGTTTCTTTTGAATAAAGACCTATCTCATGGAAGATATGATAAGCTGGATGCTCATTCTCGAGCGAATCCACTACTTCTACCAAGTTCGCTTCGCTCTCATAGATTTTTTCCATGAACTGAATAACTTTCTTCACATCTAGGTAGTATAAGTTTTTATGCCGTTGATCCAAATATAAAATACTTCCTGCTAATAATTTCGTAGCGGACTCTATCCAATAATCATGTTGTTTTAATGGTTTAATTACAGTTTGAGCGATTGAAATTGCTTGCATCAATTCTTCAGACAACCAAGCACTCTTGCGCCGCATAACGCCTTCCCCAGGTTTCCCTAAATTTTTCATTTTACCGACGTAGATTTCTGATATTTCATTCCATCTCCCTCTCGGTTTCTTATATCTTGCTCCCTATCCAAAGAACAACTGTCCAAATGGGAATTACGAATATACATGCATTTCGACATCCAATAGCAAAGCCTAACGGATTTTCATCAATTTCTCTAAAATGAGCTTCATATTCTTTCATACTAAGATTGAGCTTTCTTACGGTTTCTTACTGCAAATACAGCTCCTATTAAGCCAAGTACGGCACATGCAAGACCAATCCATTTTATGTATGGATTTTCGGCTTTACCGCCTGTTGTCGGAAGATACGTTTCAATTTTCTTTGGCGTTTGTTCTAGTTGTGGTTTCATAACAATCTGTTGTGATTTCTCTATTTGTGGAATGACAGGTTTTCCGATTACTTGTGGTTGGTCGGTACCTGTGGTTACGGTGCTTCTATTTACTCCGTTTTTTGTGGATGTGGTGTGGGCGGTGTCGATTCCTTCTAATTCTTCACTGTATGTTTATTGAATTCCGAAATTATATTTTAAAAAATAATTATAAAATTGTACCTTTTATAGATTGTTCATTTACAATATAAATGTATAATTATTTTTCGTGAAAATGATTCATTTCAACTTTGCTCGATAATATGTTGCCAAAAAAAGCTTTTCGACTGGTTCTCCCAAAAAATCCGATATACTTTTTGCCCGACTAGAAATTAAACCCTTTCTACCCGACTCAATATCATACAAAGTACTTACTGGAATTTTAGAACCTTTTGAAACCTCATTAATTGTATAACCCTTTGATTCACGAAATTCTCTTAAAATCGTCAAGTGTCTCACCCCCTATATACAGTTTATTAGTCTTTGAGCCTAAAGTCAACACCTTAAGTTCTCATTTTATACACTTTTGGTGTTAAAGTCTTTTTTTGAAATCTTATGTTACTATGCAAAATTATAAAATTGGAGTGATAAATAAAATGACAATCGATAAAAATATTGTGGGGAAAAATATAAAAAAATTAAGGGCTATAAAAGGAGTAAGTCGGAAAGAAATGGCTGAAGATTTAAATACTACATATAGAACTGTATCTAGTTGGGAAACTGGAGAAAAAACACCACGCTTAAATAAATTAGAAGAAATTGCTACTTATTTAAATGTCAGTGTGTCTTCTTTATTAAAAAAAGAAATTCCGGATGAAGACCTCTTAAAAAGTATTAAAGGTGAAGATCCAGTTGAGCGTTTAGCCAGATTACTCTATGAACGATACATGAGTGTACCAGATAAACATAAACCTCGTATTGAAGAGGAATTGTTAAAATATGCTAGTCAATTAAAAGCGCAAGTTGAACAAGAGGAATAGGTAATCTCCTATTCCTCTTGTTCATAGCTCGCACATAACTCCAAAATTTCACTAAAAGTTTGTAAATCAATTGTTTTCACAATCTCTAATAATTCATTTACGCTTAATCCCATTCTTCCCATTGTTGCCCCTCCCTTTTTTGCTTTTATATTGTGAAAAACAACACAATTTTTTCACAATTCCCCGTCTAAGGATTTATAAAACAGTTTATAAAATCACAAAAGACACCGTTCAAAACGATGTCTTTTGTAAAAATATATATTTTAAATAAAATACAGAAAAATTATCCACCACCACCGGGATCGACCATCATTCTATATACCATATACTGATTCCCAGAACTTTTAGCTTTTTGGGAGTACTGTTGTGTTTCCATTTTACCTAGTGAACTATTCACTAAGGTTAATAACAGTATAGCGGCTACTATTGATACATATAACTTTTTCACCATTTTTTCACCATCCCTTGACAACTAAATTATATTTTCTGCATATTCATCATATATTACTTCAGCAAATTTTACATACAAAAAATCATTATTTACTTTAAACATATCAATAGACTGTTTAATTAAATGTATATCTTGTTTAGCCATTCCCAAGTAACAAGTTTGAAGTGGTGTTAACATTTTTCTTTTTGATCTAATTTCTTCAAGTATATTTATTGCTTGTTGATTTTTCCCCTTTTTAATTAAAAACAAAGCGTATTCAGCTGGGTGTAATCTATCGAAATCAATTTTATTTAAATCTTTCCACCAAAAGATTCTAATGAAGTTAATATCATTTAGAGCTATATTGTATTTTAAACTCCCTTTCGCGCCTTTCAATACATTTAACGCTTCTCGAAAGAAATATAAAGATTTTTTATAGTCAGAAAACATATAGTTTTCTCCACTCCTAATGTTCAACAAAGCTTCCATAACAGGGAAGAATCCAATATCCTTATATGTTCTTAATTCACCATTTTCTATTACAAATTGTAGAGAGTTATTTTTTCTTAATATTGAATAACTCCAAAGTTCTTTAACCCAAAATCCGTATAAACTCTTTAAGAAAATATTAGTTACTAATTTATCATCTCTAATATTCTTCTCGATTCTTTCCTTATAACCTTGCATTAATCCAAAATCCCCTAAATCACAAAGAATTAACATACTGAGTATATCACAAAAAATTTCTACATCCACATTAGAATTTCTAGCTTTTTGGATATTCAAGTACACTTCTCTGACATTTTTACCTTTCAAACGATCAATATATAAATTAAATATATCTGCAAATCGTTTCAATTCTACATCCTTGCTCTCTTTACATATTCCAGCGAGATATTCAATTAATAATACGTGATCGTTCAAATGAGCAATGGCAAATGCAACTTTAACATTTATGTTTAACCTATCCTCTAAAGTACCTAAATAATCTATTATTTTTTGTTCTTGTTTATCTTTATCATTTGCAAATATGACATAGGAAATTTTTGCAAATGTATATACGGATATCTCTTTATCCCTATTAATCCAATTAGAGATAGTAGATTTAGCAACTCCAATTTCTCTTGCGAGATCAGTATATGTTTTGTTTTTAGAAGATAAATAATTATCAAATTCCCTAGATAACTTCTTCATGTATTTTCACCTCGTCTTTTTCACGAATATTCAGAAACGTACATATAAGTAAGAAAATTATACCACAGTACCTAGAAAATTTTTCTTGCTCAATTATTGAGTGAATATTCTGATATTTAATTGAAAACAAATGTGAAATACTTCAATTTTTGCACCTATTCTTCAAATATGAACTTAGAGTGTTGATATTATGTACATACAATTGTAAAATAAAAATAAATTACCTATGAACGAAAGTTTTTTGAAAACAAAAAAATAAAACCCCACCGCCCAGTTTCAAATTGGCTTCTAGTTTGGCGACCGGAACCAATTTAAAACTTCTAAGATAGGGTTTTAATTCACACTATAAATATATGTGTTTCTCTTTAGTATCATACTTGATATTAAAATTATATCATAATGCATATACATTGTGAATATAAAACCGTTGTTTTTCCTTTTTATTTGCGGTGGGAAAAATAGGAGGTTTTTTCAGTGTTGTTGCGAAACTTTTTGCTTAGTCGAGCAAAAGCGGAACTAAGTCCCCACATTCATCACTTATCTAAAACTCCTGGATCTATCAATCAAGAAATCAAGAAAATAACTTCTTATATTGATAGTATTGTCCTAGAGTGTGAAGGTGCTACCACAAAAGATTATCTTACCAAAAGGAAATACGAAGCTTTAGAGACTGTTTTATCTTATTTAGTACAAGAAGGATATAGTCAAGTTAGACAAGAACACATCAGCAAAAAATCTGGAATTTCAAAACCTATTATTAATTACGTTTTTAATTGGCTGCAAGATTTAGGAGTATGCCAACAAATAAAGGTAAGACGGCATGGAAAGATCGCCCCCTCTGTTTACATCTTAACAATACATAATAACTATTTAAAGATTGTTGAATATTTCAAGATAAAATGGGCTGTAGCAATTGATGTTTGTGCTACTTTTACTAGATTTTTAAAGAACAAAATTAGTAAAAAGTCTGATGTAACAGATCTTGAATTTATGCAAAAAAACAATTTTAAACCTTCACCTTCCTTAGATTTTTTCGGCATTGAAGAGCAATCAAAACCTGCTGTCAATCATGAGAAACAAGGAAAAAATAATAGATTACAAGACTTAAATGATTATTTGAGTGAAGATCAGAAAAGAGCGTATTACTACATTTTGAGTCAAGAGCTAACATACCTATCTGAAAATGATGCGTATACAATTGCTTTAAGATTGCCACCAGATATTGATCGCTACACAAGATGGGATTTTGAAGAATGTGTGCAATGGTTCCAGTTTAATAAAGCTGAAAACAGTAATCCTGCACATTTCATAAAAATGTTTAATCAAAAATCTAAACAGAAGCAAGAACGTAGAAAGCGTAATGCACAAAATACAAGCTCACTCTTAGATACAACTAATAGTCATACATTTGTTTTCTATAATTTTTTAGAAGAACACGATTAAAATCAAAAAAATCCAATTACAAATAGCCTTGCTGAAAAAAAACATATACAGCAAGGCTATTTGTAATGTCTTCCTATAGTTCTTTATAACCTTATTGGTCTTCAATAAAATAATTCATAAATCATATATATTTTCTATGTACTATAATTTTTTCTTTTTAATTCAACTATAAAATTTAAACCTTATGAATCCAGTATATTCAATTATTATTTACTAAACTATTTACTTAGAAATTTACTAAGCAAAAATCTCCAATACCTTGATACAATAACTATTATGGCCCAAATATTAATTCTAATGTTTTTATTTATTTTAATTTCTAAAACAAGATTTATTAAATATAGTACTTTGCATCTATTTGTAACTTTTTAGGGAGGCTTAGCATATTTTCTAAAAGATTCCCTAATTTTTTATATAATTTGGCATAATTCATATTTTAAACAATCGATTAAAATATGATTCTATTAGTTATGTCAATACAGTGGTCTTTTGTTATTCATCAAAATTAATCAATAATATTGAATTAATTTTTTCTAAATTATCTATGTTCTTTAAAATCTTCGTACTCATTGATTTCACTCTTTAAAAGGTATAATAGCTTATTTCACGCACTGTCTTAACAACTGATTTCATTATACAAGCGTCTTTGTCCCCCTCTTCAACTATTGTACAATCTACATTTTGTTCTAACATCTGTTTTATTACTCTTAACGACTCTTGAAATCCTTCACCCTAATTACTAGTAAAATTAATAAACGTCTAGATAGATCTATTGCCCCCCTTTTCATCTTCCTATACACATACACATCTACATTTCATATCAAATTTATGATGTATATTATTCAGAAATCTGGTCCATACTAATACAAATAAAACTTCAAATTAAATTTTTTTAGCTATAATTATTTAATATTTAATTAATATATTTCATCTCCCAATATCCTCATTACTTTTACTTGTAAAAATAACCCTGTTCGAGATTCAAAACCCAACAAATAATATCAGCATCTTTTAAAAATTCAAACAACACCTATGCAAGATTCTATACAACAATAAAACGCTACTTTAACGCATAGCGTTCACATAAAAAAAGCTTTTTATTTGCTTTTTAGGCATATGTACTATAAAAATCGTACTTAATTGCTAATTCTATTAATGAAAGCTTTGATTCTATTGCAAATATCTAGTAAAATTCTTATATCAGCAACAAACTTCTAATATTAATAGTTAGTTTTAAAATAGTTTCCTATGTACATTAATGTTGTATAAATACTTGTTCACTTTCAATAATGAACGCTAGATGTATAGACTGACTTAATATATAAGTATGTATACAAACAAACTGATATGAGTACAAATGATTAGATGGCTGCCTATAAAAATTTCTACTCTTAAAGGAAAGATCTTTTCAAGAACGAATCAATATCTAACATACAAATAATGGAGGTGTGAAGTTTGGAATATGGATATTTTGCACAAGAAGTAGCAAAACAACTAGATATAAACACCAATACACTTCGCAGATGGTCAATTGAACTAGAAAAAATGGAATATATATTTGAAAGAAATGAGCGTAATCAACGAATTTACTATGAGAATGATATAGATATCTTAAAGCAAATGAAAGAATACTTAAATCAAAACTGGAAACTAGAAGAAGCTGCAACAAGAAGCATGGAAAGCATGGAAAATACTGAAGAGAACGCTCAGAAAACGGATAGCGTTCATGAGGAAAATGAAGTTCAAGTAACGCTCAGAAAACGTTCAGAAACTGATATTTTGATGATTCAAGAAAAATTTTCTCACATGCTTGAGCAACAAGATAAAATTGTACAACAAAACCAAGATATCATTAAATTGTTATTACAGGAACGCTCAGAAAAAGAAGACAAAGATCTACAGATTCAGTTATTACAAGAAAAACTGGATAAAGCAATTGAACTATTAAATGAAGATCGCCAAGAACAGCAAGATAACACCAAAAAAACGTTCATTCAACGTTTATTTAATTTAAATTAAATCAGATATACGTTTTTTATCAAATATATCTAATTGAACAAAAAAAAGCGGTAGCTACCGTTTTTTTTTGCTCATCTTTACAACACGAATATGTAGTTTTTTACAACTTGTGTTACTAATCCTAACTAGAATAAATAGCCTGTGATACATGATGCTATTATAAGGGTTGATTAATTACATAAACTTTCTACTAAAATCATCAAAAAGCATCATGTCATTGGTAAAGAATACTTATAATTCAGTGGTATGCTCAAAAATAGAAAGCTTGTAAAAGCGATTAGTGACATGTCTTGGTCACAATTTCAAACAATGTTGAAATATAAAGTAAAGTGGTGTAGTGAACAATTAGTTGTAATATCTAAAACATTTGCTTCTAGTCAATTATGTTCCAATTGCAACTATAAAAACATAGATGCTAAAAATCTCAACATTCGTGAGTAAGATTATCCTTATTGTGGCACACGTCATGATAGAGATCGTAACACAGCGCTCAATCTTAGAAATGAAGCTAAACGTAAGAACTATCTGGATAGCCTACTGAATTAGAAACCGTTTGGCTTCTGTACTTAGGTATCCATTACCTCAAGGATACTAAGTACTCAGTTGTCCAATATATTTTTCTTAACATATCTTATTGGATCTTTCTTATGGATTCCAAAAACTCTCTATATCGCTAATAAAAACATGTTAATCCTATTTCCTAAAATTAGTTAAGTGTTTACTTTGTCAATTTTTAGGGAAGATTGACAAATTCTCTAATTTCTTAACCCCATAATAAACCTGTATAGGAAACTCCATGCTTTTTCTAGTCTTCTTTAATTCATTTTGCTAGACTAAATTTTTTCATATAAATGTCACCAATCACAGCATTCATTATTATTAAATCCTATGCGTTATAAACGCTATTATTAAAGGCCATATCTTTACTTCTAAAGTTACATTATGTCGTCCTTAAAGGAAAACTACTTTATTTATGCACTGAATCTCTAATGAACGCTATGCGTTCATTATTTACAAAACGTTAAATTAACGTTTTGTAAGCGCTCATATCGTTTTTTTATTGTATTAAAATACTTGCCATCTAATATCCTTACAAATCGTTTCAAGTTCAAAACACTAAACACAGAAAATTTTCCATTCTTTAATTTGTTAGGCCGCTATCACATAGCTCCTAGGCCTTTTAGACGATTCTTATCGCTCTTATAATTTAAAACTTTGCTAATAAGATATGTACCACGGGAAGAACACGCCAATTAATGTCTATATTTCCGTAATCATACTTCGAACATAGTCTACTAACATCAACTATTTTTAATTTAGCAACTACTTTATTTCATACCACTTGCTTAAAATACTTTATGACATATATAGCATAGTCAGGGTCGTTATTATAACGTTCATTAATTAGTACAACATAGAAACATACAGCTTTATTATGGACTATTAATTGATACACCCTATCAGATTTTTATATATTGCTTTAGCATAAATTGTATCCTTTAAACAACTCAGGATCTTGATATTAAAGAGGTAAACGCCAAAAAAACGGGTAGTGTTCACATAAAAAACAATCAATAACACTTAAGTTAAAAAAGATTTTAGCATAATCACAACTACTTATCTCTTTGTCCTGCCTTATGGATTCCAAAGATACTTCATATATCTCCAGCCTACTTTAATAAATTTATCAGATTGTATTTGTTATATTAAGCTTAACATTAACTTAGGATAGATCTTAAGATTTGTAATAATAAAAAAGCACCATACCATCGTAGCGTTCATTATTACTAATTTATACGCGTTATCAACACTGTTAAATAAGACATATCTATCCTAAAGCCACATTATACGTTTAGATATAAATATATCTAAACGTATAATATTAATGTACCGAATTCCTTGTGAACGCATAGCGTTCACGTTTTACAAATCGTTAAATTAACGTTTCGTAAGCGTTCATTTTTTTATTCCTACAGTATTAAACATCTTGCGTCTCCAAACATCCTTACAGGCTGTTTGAGGCGCAAGATTACTAAATAAAAAGACACTCCATTTCTTATTTGTTAGGTGGCTATTCTCATAATTCATATACTTTATAAATAAAATACTTCGTTCTTATGATTTAAACTTGTGTTAATACCTTTATCATAATGTGTGTTATAAGAATGAAACTCTCATGAACATCTATAACACGGCTAAAATTAGGGGATTTCTTGAAATACGCCCTTTGAAGATTATGCTTTGCTTCTTGCAAGTTGATCCCTGTTTAAAGAATTTAATACGATATATTTTTACTTCATTTAGTTGAAATTGTTTTTATAACATTTAGTACCAGTTATAAAACAATATATTATATTATAAAAATTAAATGATATATAGAATGCTAATTTATTTATAGATATATTTTATTTATTCATACATCTGTTAGGTATAATGCTCTTTAAATAACTCTTAACGTTGTAGTTAAGGGGTTAGTCGGTAAAATAACGGATAGCGTTCACGTGAAAATAAACACTAAAATAACACTTTGATAACGTTTAGATTCTCCAAGAATCCCGATACCTTAAAATATTCACTTAACCTTTATAGATTATAGTTAGGATCAATAATTTAAATTTATAACGTCTTCGATTTGGT
This sequence comes from Bacillus cereus group sp. BfR-BA-01382, assembly GCF_022663475.1. Classification (NCBI taxonomy): domain Bacteria; kingdom Bacillati; phylum Bacillota; class Bacilli; order Caryophanales; family Bacillaceae; genus Bacillus; species Bacillus cereus group sp. BfR-BA-01382. The sequence goes on along the minus strand of NZ_JAKUFQ010000093.1, from coordinate 526 downwards.
AACATCATTTAAAAGCATAGTTGCTTAAAAGTAGCATTCTCAAAATTATTGCATAAATTTTATCAATCTCTAACAAAGAACTATTTCCTCAAAAATGTGAACTTGGTAGGTGTATGCCAATTGACGTAAGCCAAAATGCTTGGCTTGTTATCATATAATTGTAGATATTGCTTTTTATGAATTCTTAAGATAGGATGTTGGTTGCAGAAAACTCATTGCAATTGTAAACTATCGTCCCATGCTTGACGAAATTATGAAAAACAGGATAAAACAGTAATCTCATATATTAAATAGATCGCAATATTGTTAAGAGGTCACAGTTTCACATAAATAGTATTCTCATATTAAATACATCCTATACAAAAAATTGTTAGTAGGGTTAAAAATATTTTCTGAGGGTTTCATGAGGGTTTCATGAGGGTTTCATGAGGGTTTCATGAGGGTTTCATGAGGGTTTCATGAGGGTTTCATGACCGTTTTTATAACGTTCATGAAACCCTCAGTGTGTGATAGTAACTTTCGTTAC
>NZ_JAKUFQ010000092.1:0-22321 GCF_022663475.1 Bacillus cereus group sp. BfR-BA-01382 | reverse complement strand
TGGATCTTGCTCCGGATTGTCAGTAACAGGTTTAGCTACTGGATCTTGCACTTGTTTATTAGTATCCTGTTTGGTGCCATCTTCTTTAGAGTCTTCTACCTGAACAGGAACTGATATAGGTTGAACGATTGTTCCTAAAGGAAAAGCGATTTGAACTGATTTTTCTCCAGTTTTTAAAGTTGAGTTAAACACGGTATCAACTTTAATTTTTCCTTTAGCGTCTTTCAAATTTTCTACTTGATCATTAAATATCAATTTTAATTTATTATCTTTAGCTGTTATAAAATATTGACCAATATTTTTTTGATCTGTTACTAAATCCCCTTGCAAATCTTTAGATACTTTTAATGCAAGTGGTATTTGAACTACTGCTGTATCATTTGCATGTGCAACTTGTTGATCCTTTATTGACCAAGCGTATTCTACTTGAATGGTTGATCCTATCTTTATTAAGTTGTTAGGATTTTTTGCTTCGTCAATAATATGATTCGTTGCATCTTTCATTTCAACAGTGTCAAATAAGGAATCTCCTGTTAAGGTTTCCGCTTTTACTTGATTGTATGGAAAACTAGCAAGCTGCGAAAATAGTACGAATACAATTAAACATACATTGAAAAGTTTTTTCATTTTTCCTCCTCTGAACATTCATTTGTCCATTGGGGACTTATTCCACATGAACAAATGGAATATTAAAAGTATTTGTTATAAGCTATTTGTTTTTGCTATCCCTCCGTTTCTATACGCGTTCTCAGACAAACTGGGTTATGTTCAAAGTAATATTATTTAACGTAAAACAAAATGTATATTTACACAGTTATTTGGAAATATACACAATTCGACAAAAAATGTCGAAAAAAATACTGATATAAAGAATGATATCAGACCTTTATATGTGAGATAGTTTTCATGTATATCTAGTAAAAAAGAATGGTTATAAAGGTAAGTTTTACGATACATACTAACCAAGGTAGTGTATCCCCTTGTGAAGGCTTATTTTTGCCTTAAAGTTATGTGGAAATAAAAATCTAGATAGGGTTGTTTTTGGTCAGAATGAAGACAATATGTACTTTGAAAATAGTCATCTATTTTGTCTAAAGAGAGTTGTACGATTAGTGGACCGAAGTTGAAAGACGATAGTTTCTTACATTGTTAGAGGAATATAAGGATTACAGAATATTCGACTAACCCGTTACTACGGTCATTTTTGAGACTGTTTAAACAATAAAAAAGAAGGTGTTTTCCTCCTTAGCTACAATATCTTTTTAGTAAAGATAAGCTTAAGTAACCTCCGCTAAAGATTATATACTTAAATGATAAAGAGTTCAACAATAGTTCACATATTTTCCCAAAATTAAAAAACGGCTGTTTTATGTGGAATAAATCTACAAAACAGCCGTTTTTTTATATTAGATTTCTGTTAAGATTATTGGTTCGCCGCGTGTTACGACAACGGTATGTTCACATTGTGCAACAAGACTTTTATCAGGTGTAATGAATGTCCAACCGTCGTCACCACGCTCAATAATATGATCAGCTTTCATAGATATGAACGGTTCTACAGCGATAACAAGACCGTCTTTTAGAAGCGTATTATCCATTGGATCATAGTAGCTTAAAATGTGATTTGGTGCTTCATGTAAGCTAAGACCAATGCCGTGACCAGTTAAGTTTTGAATAACATTGTATCCACTTTTATGTGCGAAGTTTGAAACAGCACGACCAATTTGATTTTGTTTTGAGCCAGCTTTAACCTTTTTCATTGCTGCCCAAAATGCATCAACCGCTGCTTGGCAAAGCTTTTCTTTTGCCTCGTCTTCTCCAAGTACAAATGAAATACCTGTATCAGCATAATAGCCATCAAGTGCAGCAGATACATCGACGTTTACTAAATCGCCTTCTTTTAATACACGATCTCCTGGAATACCATGAGCAACTTCTTCATTTACACTAATGCAAGTTACACCTGGAAAATCATATTCTTTTTCAGGTGCAGAAATAGCACCATGCTCATCTAATACTTTTTTACCGATCAAATCAAGCTCTTTCGTTGTCATACCTGGCTTCGCTTGTTTTTTCATTTCTTCACGTGCAAGCGCAACGATGCGGCCGATTTTTCGTAAGCCTTCTAAATCTTGTTCATTACGAATAATCATGAAAACCACTGTCCTTCCTCGAATATATATCTTATCCGATTGTATCATGTTTATTTTCGTCCTGCTACTTGCTTGCGGTATGCGGGCTGATTCCTCTCACAAGGAATATATGACAATTGTCATATCGATGTCATGACGTATCATACTGTTTCCTAAGTTTTCCAGGTAATACAATGTAAATATAAGAAACAGTGGGGGTGGAGAGATGGAAAAGATTATTGAAGTAAATGGTGTTTCTAAAACATTTAAACATAAAAAAGCAGTAAATAACGTTTCATTTCACGTGGATAAAGGAGAAATAGTAGCATTACTTGGACCAAATGGTGCGGGGAAGACGACGATAATTTCGATGATGCTTGGATTAAAAGATCCTACAGAAGGTACGGTTTCTATATTTGGAAAGAGTCCAAAGCAGAGAGGCGTTCGTAATAATCTTGGGGCAATGTTACAAGAAGTAAGTGTGATTGATAGCATTACAGTGGAAGAGGCAATAGAGCTATTCCGCAGTTATTATAAGAATCCTGTAGCGAAAGAAACGTTACTGCAGTTATCAAATTTAGAATCAGAGCGAAAGCAAAGATGTGAGAAATTATCAGGTGGGCAAAAAAGAAGGTTAAACTTTGCGCTTGCACTTGCGGGAAATCCGGATTTGTTATTTTTAGATGAGCCGACAGTCGGAATGGATATTACGTCTCGAAGAACGTTTTGGGAAACGATTCGAAAGTTAGCAAGTGAAGGGAAAACGATTATTTTAACGACGCATTATTTAGAAGAAGCAGATGCTTTAGCGAATCGTATCTTATTATTTGCGAACGGAAAGATTATCGCAGATGGTACACCAGACGAAATGAAAGCAACGATTTCGAGAAAAACAATCACATTTTATTCGAAGGAAAGCATTCCTACAAAATTACTAAAGGAATTACCAAATGTAACAGAAGTAAAGTCAAACGAAGGACGCTTCATTTTAACAACGGAGGATACGGATGCAACTTTAAAAGCCATTTATCAAAGGAATTTACCTGTAATAGATGTTTCAGTTGAACGTGGAAGCCTTGATGAAGCATTTGAACAGTTTGTCGCAAATCAGAAGGAGGAAATCGCATGAGAGCGTTATGGATGCAATGCAAAATAGAAATTTTACGTACATTCCGCAATAAATTATTTATTTTTTTCTCATTATTAATGCCTGTTATGTTTTACTACATTTTTACAAATGTTGTTCAAGTACCACAAAACGGAGATGCGTGGAAGGCACACTATTTAATTTCGATGGCAACTTTCAGCATTGTAGGGACTGCACTCTTTAGTTTCGGTGTGAGACTTTCTCAGGAAAGAGGGCAAGGGTGGACACATCTTCTAAAAATTACACCGCTTCCAGAGGGAGCATATTTAACAGCAAAAATTATCGCTCAAACAGTAGTAAATGCTTTTTCAATATTAGTTATCTTTATTGCAGGGATACTAATTAATCATGTTGAGTTAACGGTAGGGCAATGGATTGGTGCGGGGCTATGGTTATTGTTAGGGGTAACACCATTTTTAGCATTAGGAACAGTAATAGGTTCCATTAAGAAGGCGGACGCAGCTGCTGGCTTAGCAAATATTTTAAATATGAGTTTAGCTATAGTTGGCGGGTTATGGATGCCGATTGAAGTATTCCCCAAAATATTAAGAACGATTGGTGAGTGGACACCGACATACCATTTCGGAAGTGGTGCGTGGGATATTGTAGCTGGAAAACCAATTGGATGGGAAAATATCACGGTATTAGGAGGTTATTTCCTTATATTTGTTGTAGTATCAATATATATAAGAAAAAGACAGGAAGCGGTATAAATGATAGAGAAAAAGAGGATTGAGGTTTTTCCGAAACATATGGGGTTCTTTCCGTATATGTGGTTTGTTTATCTATTATTTCCAATTTATCACTTAGCGCAGGCATCAGGATGGAAGCTTGTAATAGGAAGCGGTATGTTGATAATTTTTATCGTCACATACCGTCAGCTTTATTTTGTTCAGAAAACGTTTGTTTTTTGGGCTTGTATTCAAATGGTACTCATCTTTTTATTTGCTTTATTTTATAATCCTTTTATGATATTTTTTGGCTTTTTCACAGCAAGTGCGATGGGATTTGCGCCAAATAAGAAAGTATTTCGAGTGCTGTTATGTTCGTTAGTTATAATGCTTGGAGCATTTTTATTTGTAAATATGAATCAACTAACAACTACAAGTTTAGTAAATATCGTTCCGATGTTTATTTTAATGCTTCTTACGCCATTTGGTATGCGCAATTTTAATCAGAAAAAGATGTTAAAGAACCAACTGAATGAAGCAAACGAGCAAATTAAAGACTTAGTAAAGCGTGAAGAACGGCAGCGGATTGCGAGAGATCTTCATGACACATTAGGGCATACGTTATCTCTTATTACTTTGAAAAGCCAGCTTGTAGAGAAGTTAATTGTGAAAAATCCAGAGCGTGCAAGTGTGGAAGCGAAGGAAATTACACAAACGTCTCGTACAGCCTTAAAGCAGCTGAGAGAATTAATTTCTGATATGCGTATGATTACGGTAGAAGAAGAGCTAGAGCAAATAAAGGCAATCTTACAAGCAGCTAATATTGAATTAAAAGTGAGGCAAGAAGCAAGCTCGAGCTCGTTATCACCAATTGAACAAAATATTGTCGGGATGTGTTTACGTGAGGCCGTTACAAATGTTGTAAAACATAGTAAGGCAAAGCGGTGTGCAGTTTCTGTATTAGAATCGCAAGGTGAGCTGATTTTGAAAGTAGAAGATAACGGAATTGGTTTAACAGATCAAAATCATGATGGAAATGGTATCCGCGGCATGAAAGAACGAATTGCTCTTATTGATGGATTTGTTGAACTAGGTACAATCAATCCAGGGACGTTGTTAACAGTAAAAGTTCCAGTTGTTATTAGAACAGGAAAAGATGAGGTGAGGGCATGATTCGAATTATTATTGCAGAAGATCAACGGATGCTTCGTGGTGCATTAGGTGCCTTACTTGATCTAGAAGATGATATCGAAGTAATTGGGCAAGCGGCAAACGGGGAAGAGGCGCTAAAATTAATTGAATCGTTAAAACCGGATATCAGTATTATGGATATTGAAATGCCAATTCAAAGTGGATTAGATGTTGCTGAAGCGTTAAAGAAAGAAAAATCACCATGTAAAGTTATGATTTTAACAACATTTGCACGGCCAGGATATTTTGAAAGAGCAATGAAAGCTGGCGTGCACGGCTATTTATTAAAAGATAGCCCAAGTGAAGATTTAGCAGCAGCAATTCGTAATGTAATGAAGGGGAAACGAGAGGTCTCCCAAGAGTTAATGTTCGGTCTATGGCAGGAGCAAAATCCGTTGTCAGATCGCGAAAAGGAAGTATTGTTGCTTGCGAAAGAAGGAAAGACGGCAAACGAAATTGCGAAGGCACTTTATCTTTCACCGGGTACAGTACGTAATTATATTTCTGAAGTATTAACGAAGCTCGATGCGAAAAATAGAATTGAGGCAATTACAATTGCGGAAGAAAAGGGTTGGATATAAGAAGAAGTTTACCTAAGAGGAGTAAACTTCTTCTTCTTTGTTATTGTACTTCTATTACCTTATTTACTTTTTGTAACGACTTGTAACCATGTGCTTCAAATGCCTTTGCAAATTCATTTGATACGGCAGTGCCATATAAATCTTTTGCAGCTTGTACGATGTGAGATTGAAGTGATTCAAAGTCTTCAGCGGAAGTTGCATAATTTTGCAATGCACGCATAACAACTTTGCTTACTTTTTCATTGCCTTGTTTTTGAACAGCAACACCGTTATATGTTTTACCTTCAGCTAATTGATATAATACGTGACTGATAATACCAGAATTCACGTGTGATTCTTGATTATTACCATCATTATAGAAATCTTTTAAATTTGTATATAATTTATGACCGCCGTCACCAATTTCCCTTGGGATATCACGAATTGTTAGGCCACCTAATGTATCGCCCATAATCCAGTTTCCTTTATCTTTCTTTACGTAATATTCGATTTGTGTACCCCAGAAATCCGCTAATCCCTCGTTTAGTGCAGATGTTTCAGCGCTTGGATATCTCACGACTTTATTTTTCGTCGTGCCACTGAATACAGCATGTCCAAATTCATGAGCTGTTACATCAAGAGCTGATGTTAGTTTGCCGTCTAAACCATCACCAAATACCATTTGGTTCCAAGCGGGATGCCAAAACGCATTTACATAGTCTTCTTTTATACCATCACTAACTTCAGTAGAATCAAAACCGTGTACACTAGCAACAACTTTTGAATCTTTATTATCGTAACTTTTTAGATTATGTTCTTTCTTAAAGTAATCATAAATATCACTCATGTTCTTCATAGCGCCCGCGGCTTCTTTATCTGCAAAATTAGGAGTGCTACTTGAAATTAGTGTCCCTGGATAACCAGCTTGACTATATCCCCCGAGGGAATCGGCGTAGTTTGCATTATAAATATAAATACCATTTCCGCGTGATAAATCCGCTAAATAAAATTTCCCATCAGTTCCTTTGGCAATATTGAAAGAGATGTTTTCTTGAAGTGCATTTTTCCCAGTTCCTTGCTCACTTGCAGTGGATAATCTAGGTGATGTTACTTGATTTATAGTCTTATTCTCTTTGTTTTTAATGAATTTTTCTTGGAAAAGTACTTCACCAGTTTTTAGATCAACGATAGCATTGCCATTTATAATTTGTTCATTGTTTTCATAAGTAAATGTAATAACAGTTGCGAATGTATAATAGCCATCTTTTTTCTTATAAACAACGGTTTCGCTAGAGAATTCTGTCTCAACCGCATCACTTGGAATTTGAACTATATCGCGTAATTTAGATTTCACTTCATTTTTCGACAAAAAATTTGTTATAGTAAGATTAGGTTGTTGATTTAAATTTTGAACAACTTTACCACTAACAGTTGTGATCACTCCATTTTTATCTACTTTTACAATGAGATCTTGGCCATATACTTTATAGTTTTTATATGTTTGTGCAAGGCGAACTTCGGTTTGATTTTCTTTGGTTTCTTTATTTGTAGGTTGGAAATCTACATTTTTTTCAGTAGTGACTTGTTCTTGTTGAGCTTTAGCCCCATCTACCTCACCTTTTAAATACTTTTTAGCAATATTTTCTTTCGTATCATTTTGAGGTTGTGTTAATTTCCCGATTGTTAAACCAGGCTGAGCAATTTCAACTTTGACTGCACTTTTGTCTAATTCTTGAGCATGAATAGCTTCTGTTGATAAAGGGTAAAGAAGACCGAATGTAACGAAAGCACTGGCAAGTTTTCTATAATTCATCTATAACACTCCTAATCTATTATTGTATGTGAGATGAATTGTATGAAAAATTTGCCGAATTTTATATATATTATGCATTATTTCATATCAAAAATTGTCGAATGCACATTATTGTAGTGGTATGACAACTTAAAAAATTAGATTGTTATAATGGGATGGTGAGTAAGTATGCAAGCAGAGAAATTAGGAAGTGAAATTAAAAAAATTAGAGTGTTAAGAGGACTAACACAAAAACAGTTATCCGAGAACATATGTCATCAATCGGAAGTAAGCAGAATTGAATCGGGTGCAGTATACCCAAGTATGGATATATTGCAAGGTATTGCAGCGAAATTACAAATTCCCATTATTCATTTTTATGAGGTACTCATTTATTCGGATATTGAAAGAAAAAAACAGTTTAAAGATCAAGTCATTATGCTTTGTAAGCAAAAAAGATATAAAGAAATTTATAATAAAGTATGGAATGAGCTGAAAAAGGAAGAATATCATCCTGAATTCCAGCAATTTCTTCAATGGCAATATTATGTAGCTGCTTACGTGTTGAAAAAAGTCGATTACGAATATTGTATTTTAGAATTAAAGAAATTGCTCAATCAACAATTGACAGGAATTGATGTATATCAGAATCTTTATATTGAAAACGCAATTGCAAACATTTATGCTGAAAATGGCTATTTGAAGAAGGGTATTGATTTATTTGAACAAATATTAAAACAATTAGAGGCATTGCATGATAATGAAGAATTTGACGTGAAGGTAAGGTATAATCATGCAAAAGCATTATACTTAGATAGTCGATATGAAGAATCACTTTATCAAGTAAATAAAGCGATTGAAATATCATGCCGAATTAATAGTATGGCATTAATTGGACAGCTATATTATCAAAGAGGTGAATGCCTAAGGAAGTTGGAGTATGAAGAGGCAGAGATTGAAGATGCATATAAGAAGGCAAGTTTCTTTTTTGATATATTAGAAATGCATGCATATAAAGAAGCGCTCGTAAATAAAATCAGCAGATAAACAACCTAAAAAGTGGATATGCATAATTGCATACAATGTGAATAAATTTTCATGATATATTAAAAGTAAAAAATGTGGGTGATGGAATATGAAGAAATTACTTATTGGTAGTTTATTAACGTTAGCAATGGCATGGGGTATTTCATTAGGTGATACAACATTAGAGAAAAGTCAAATAATTTCTCATAATGATCAAGAGGTACAAGTAGCTGCAGATTTACCTTTTGAGTTTTAAAAAACAACCGCCTTATTTAGACGGTTGTTTTTTTATGGAGTAACATCCAAACGTCTTTACTAGAAACAGGTTTGCTAATAAAGAATCCTTGAATGTGATCACAATTTTGTCTATGTAAAAATTCCCATTCTTCTTCCGTTTCTACACCTTCTGCAATCACTTCTAAATTTAGTTCTTTTGATAGTGTAATAATGGAAGAGACAATTGCTTCTTCTAAAGGACTATTTGTAATTCCACAAATAAACTCTCGAGCAATTTTTAATGTGTTGATTGGATATTTTGTTAAATAAGCTAAAGAACTATAACCAGTTCCAAAGTCATCGATTGAAATTTGAATGCCGAGATTTTGAAGCTGTTCTAGTTTTGCAACTACAGATTGATTTTGATTAATTGCGATGCTTTCCGTAATTTCAATATCTAGTGCTTCTGGTTTCAGTTCTGTTTCTTCTAACACCTTTGAAATAGTTGGGATTAAATCAGCATGGTTAAATTGAACAACAGATAAATTCACACCAACTTTTAAGTGAGAAAAACCTTGATTATGCCATCTTTTTGCCTCTAAACAGGCAGTACGTAAAATCCAATTACCAAGTTCAATAATAAAACCAGTTTCCTCTGCTAGAGGAATAAATTGGGCAGGAGATACGATACCGAGTTTTGGATGCTTCCAACGTATTAATGCTTCAAAACCGATAATTTCTTTTGTTTTTGTGCTTACTTGTGGTTGGTATTCAAGGAAAAATTCATTTTGTTGTAATGCTTTTGAAAGTTCACCTTCTAAGAATTGAATTTCATTTTGAGCGATACTCATTTCTTTTGAGAAGAAAACAAATCTGTTTTTTCCATTTGCCTTCGCACGGTACATAGCCATATCAGCATTTTTCATTAACTCATTTACATCAGTTCCATAATCAGGATACATCGCAATTCCGATACTCGGTGTAATAGAGAGTTCTTCGCCTTGAATGAAGAATGGTTTGTTTAAAATAGTTAAAATCTGTTCAGCTATAAAAATTGCACTTTTTTCTGAGTACATTTCTGGTAATAGAATGGTAAACTCATCTCCACCTTGGCGAGCGACGACATCTTTTGAACGCAAGCAACCGCGTAGTCTGTTTGCTACTTCAATTAATAATAAATCTCCGACGTCATGACCAAGTCTATCGTTAATTTTTTTAAATCGATCTAAATCAAGGAACATGACGGCGACATCATTTGCGTTAGTTTGGGCTGTATTCAAAATGGCTTTTAAATCTTTTTCGAACTTTCGGCGATTTGGTAATCCAGTAAGTGCATCGTGAAAGGCTAAATGTTCTACTTGTTTTTGTTTTTCATATAAAGTGGTAATATCACGCGCTATCCCAAACATTCCGACCACTTCTTTGTTTATAAAAGTAGGGATAAGTGTAATATGGAGATAATAATAATAGCCTTCTTGTTCTTTTGTACGAACTTCTAACGTTTGTGGCTTACCTTCCTTTGTAATTTGTAAAGCCTTCTTAAGTAGTTCGTGGTCTTTTGAATCAATGAAGTGTACCAGAGAATAGCTTGCCACTTCGCAATAATAGGCAGTAAATAAGCTTTCGCATGCCTTATTAGATTGTTGAAAAATGCCATTCATATTTAAAGAGAAAACGGCATCGGGATGATCTTCGAATAAAGATTTATAGCGTTGTTCACTTTTTGATAATGCAAATGCACCTTCTTCAACTTCGCCCTCTAGTTGTGTAGTCAACTGTTCATATGTATGGATTAGTGCTTGATTATCTTTCCACATGTAAAGTTGCCGCAAGAATAACAAAATAAGTGATAACACGAGGCCGATTAACATGAATTTATCATCCCAAGGTTGAATGATAATAAAAGAAAAAGTAATAATTATACTAAAATAAGGTAGTATAAAACGTATATAATCGAATCGATAATATTTTGCTTTCGTTTCATGCTGCATTGGTTTATCCAAAATATATAGTATGGAAGAAAGTCCAATTAATAAAATAGAAGCAGTGTGTATTAAATAATTAATTTCAGCGGAAGTTTTCATCCCAAAATTCAATTGAAACAGATGAATATAACCGTATACGAGTATAATAGTGAAACCGATAATTAATGCGATTCTACTAGAAGAATATTGTTCTCTTCTATATAGGCTAATAACGGCGTAAATTACTAATGATTGTGCAATAAAATACCCAATTAAAATCCAAGTGTCCTTTGTTAACATGCGGAAGCTTGAAATATCTAAGATAAAAGTTAAGGTGAAATAAATGTTCATAATAATAATAAAGATGCTATCGAATGAGAATTGAGAAAGTCCCTTAATAGAGTAATTTTTTATAAACTTTATAGCAAATCCAACAAAGAGCAAAATATATTGTATGATAAAAAAAGGTAATGCTTTATATGAAAATATAGATTGATTATGCATGGAAATCGAACTAAGAAATAGGGTTATCTCCATAACTAATCCACATAGGCAAGTGCATAGTAATAAAATCCAAAATAGTTTATCACTGCGTTTCATTTTTTTAATAGCTTTATATAAACAGTGGCAAGAAAAAAGTGCAGCAAAACAGAATAAGAAAAGAATCCCAATTTCCTTTATATGCGACTCATTTGGAATAAAGAGTATCCAAAGAGCAAATATAGATATGTATATTATGACAAATTGTACATACTTTTTTTGATTAATCATATTATGACTCCGTTTCAATAAAGTTGAATCTCGGGGGAATGCTAATTTAAATAATAGCATATAAAATAGGATGTTTTTTACTATAAAAATTACTTTTTTGAAAAAATGGTGCAAAGTTACAATTTACCACTGTAACATTGCACCACTTATTCTTTTAATGCCTCTTATAGCAGAAAGTTCATCTATTAATCGGAATAGTGCTAAGTCTTTTTGTTTACTTTCAATCATAATATCGAAATTATGATTGTTTTTTTTTGCAACGTGTAAGAAGGGCTTAATAAACTCTAAATCGATATATTCAGCATGAGCCCTAAATTCTTTTTCCGATCTTGGGGAGGAAATGTGAACTTTAGGAGAGATATTTGTATGTGACCAAGTTTCAAAAATTGCAGGAAGCAACTCTTCTAGTGGTTGCTCGCAAAGATTGGCCATATGATGATGATAATCAAATACAAATGGGATATTTTCTTTTTGGCAAATTGATAAAGTTTCAGAAGTTGTATACGTTTTATCATCGTTTTCAAGGGTCATTTGTTTTTTTATATGTGCAGGAAGTTTTTTTATGTTTTCATGGAAGCGCTCAATTGCCTTTTCTTTATTTCCATAGGCTCCACCTACATGAATATTAATGTAAGAAGAATCTGCAATGCCTATAGCATCCAATATTTTATAATGATAAGTCATATCCGTAATAGCGTTAGTAGTAATATGTGGCTTGTCACTTGTAAATAAAGTAAATTGATTTGGATGAAAACTTATTCGTAAATTGTGTTCTTTAATTAAAGCCCCTATTTTACGCCAAAGTGGTGTGAATACCCCAATATAGTCAAACTCGACTTCGGGATGTGTTGCAAGTGGGACGATGGAAGACGATAGGCGATATAGCGGGATTTCATGCGCTATATTGTAATGAAGGATACGTATTGTGTGCTCTAAATTTTGCCTTATAACATGGTACAATTTGTCTTCTCGCTCTTGTTTGCTGAGTTTCTTAAAGCTTGTAAACGTCATTGTTTTGGCAGGAGAACAGTCCCAGAGTGCCATTGCATGTGAGACATATCCAAACCGCATAATCATATGAGATACACCTCTTTTATTCATTGTCTTTCCTATAAAAAGAAAGCAAGCATTGTTCCAATCCATTCTTTTCCTCTATCGATAAGAGAAGGTGGGTTTACATCGCTATAGGAAAGTACGGATGCATTCTCTAGATCTTCATGGAATTTATTTTTTACTGTTCGAATGAAATGTTTATTATATAACAGGCAGTTTATTTCATGGTTAATATATAAACTTCTCATATCAAAGTTTGCTGTTCCAATATCACAAATATCATCATCCACTATAATAATTTTGGCGTGAAAAAAACCTTGTTGAAATGCGTAAATATTGCAACCAGCCTGTATTAATTTTCGGCAGTACGGGAATTTTGCTTCTCGAACGAGAGGGTGATCAGCTTTTTCTGGAACGAGAATTGTGATTTGAACCCCTCTCTCTCTTGCTTTTAATAAGGCATTCATAATTTTTTTTCCAGGAATGAAATATGGTGTACCAATACAGATTTCTTTTTTTGCTCCGTTAATTAAATGTAAAAAAGTATGCTGTAAATAAGCACCATCAGTCGGAATAAATTGATGCATTATGGTACCTGGGTTTTGTTTTGGAAAATAAAGAGAAACATCCAATAAATTCTGTTTCGTATCATCAAACCAGTCATGCAAAAATTGCTTTTGTAAATCTTGAACCCCTTCTCCTGTAAGACGTAAATGATAGTCTCGCCATAATCCTAAATATTCATTATGCCCTAGATACTCTTCGCCGATATTAAAGCCCCCGATATAGCCAGTTTTCCCATCAATCACTGTAATTTTTCTATGATTTCTTTGATTGGCAGAAAAGAAAAGTAGAGGAAATTTTATCTTATGACAAAATGAAAAAGATACACCATGTTTTCGCAGGGAGCGAATAGCTTCGTTTGATAAATAATGGCTGCCAAATCGATCAAGTAAAAGTCGTACTTCAATTCCTTCCTGAGCCTTATCAATCAGCAACTTTAAAAATTCACGACTGATTTTATCGTTTTTTACAATGAAGAATAAAATATGAATGTGGTGCTGTGCTTGTTTTATATCAGTAAATAAGGCGTCATACAAATCTTTCCCGTATGTATAAAGGTGAAAATCACTTTGACGTAAAGGGAAAGTGCGAGAGCTTACCCGCTTTAAATGAAGAAGTCTCCCGTATGAAAGGTCAATTGTAATCCAAAGAGCAACGGATATTAACAAAAGAGATAAGTAGAGCATCAGTGAATTCCCTCCTTCGCATTCTTTTCACCTTCAGTGTGTTACAAATGATACGGGTAGCACGGTTGTTATTATAAATTTCATCAGAGGATAGTATGTCGCACTGATTAAAGTTTCACTTTATCCCGCTTTAACGGGCAGTAAGCTTCCTGCTTCAAAAATTGATGAATAAGTAGAAATTAGTTTGGAAATCAACTGCCCGTAAAAGCCCGATTGGTTCAACTAATAATCAGTGGGGGATGAACCACCCCTACAGATTAAAGTTTCACTTTATAGTTTCACCGAAATAAACAGCTTTATGAAAAAATGTGTTGTTCTATAACAAAAAACTGTTGACTGAATGCTCACTCATTATATAATGGGGGTAGGGGATATAATTCAGAAAATTATATATTTTTGAAGATTCTAAAAAGAAAGAGGGCTTACAAAGAGAGGGGTAGCATAAAAATGAATAGCTTACTGATCATTAATTGGCTGGCTGCCATTGCTGTTATTGCTTATGCAGGATATTTGTTTGTATATCTTATACGGACGAGAATAGCCTACATACAATTAGGAAAAAAAATTGAATTTGACCGTCGTTTTAAAGAGCGTTGGGATCTTCTTAAGGTCAATGTTTTCGGTCAGAAAAAGCTGCTGAAAGATAAGAAAAGCGGCATCATTCACGTTATGTTCTTTTACGGATTTATTCTTGTCCAATTTGGAGCAATTGACTTCGTTTGGAAAGGACTCGCACCAGGATCACATCTTCCACTTGGACCACTATACCCTGCATTTACATTCTTCCAGGAAATTGTCACACTTGTTATTTTAATTGCAGTATTTTGGGCTTTTCATAGACGTTATGTAGAAAAGCTTGTTCGTTTAAAACGTAACTTCAAATCAGGTCTTGTTCTTATCTTTATCGGTGGTTTAATGATCTCTGTGCTACTTGGTAACGGTATGGGACTTATATGGCATGGCGAGGAGCTTTCATGGAGTGAACCAATTGCTTCTGCAATCGCTTACGTTTTTAGCGGGATAAATGAAACCGTAGCCATTTCAGTGTTCTATTTCTCTTGGTGGGTGCATTTACTAATTTTGTTAACGTTTTTAGTGTATGTTCCACAATCAAAACATGCGCATTTAATTGCGGGACCAGCTAATGTATTTTTCGGTCGTATTTCAAATCCAGGGAAGCTTGAAAAGATTGATTTTGAAGATGAAACACAAGAAACATTTGGTGTTGGTAAAATTGAAGACTTTAGACAAAATCAACTTATTGACTTATACGCTTGTGTAGAGTGTGGCCGTTGTACAAATATGTGTCCAGCAACAGGCACAGGGAAAATGTTATCGCCGATGGACTTAATATTAAAACTTCGCGATCATTTAACTGATAAAGGGGCTGCGGTAACATCAAAAGCACCGTGGGTTCCAGTAGTTGCCTTCAATAATACACAAGGAAATCAGTTAGCGATGATGGCAGCTGGAAAAGGACAACAAGAATCAGCGGCTACAACGCTCGCTTACGATCCGAGTTTAATCGGAGATGTTATTACAGAAGAAGAGATTTGGGCATGTACAACGTGTCGTAACTGTGAAGATCAATGTCCAGTTATGAATGAGCATGTTGACAAAATTATTGATTTACGTCGATATCTCGTTTTAACAGAAGGAAAAATGGACGCGGAAGCACAACGCGCGATGACAAACATCGAGCGTCAAGGAAATCCGTGGGGTCTGAACCGTAAAGAGCGTGAAACATGGCGCCAAGGTGATGACGAAGTAACAGTTCCAACTGTAAAAGAAAAATCAAAAGCTGGTGAGGAATTCGAGTATTTATTCTGGGTTGGTTCAATGGGATCATACGACAACCGTAGTCAGAAGATTGCAATATCATTTGCGAAGTTAATGAACGAAGCAGGCATTTCATTCGCAATTCTCGGTAATAAAGAAAAGAATTCTGGAGATACACCACGTCGCCTCGGAAATGAATTTGTATTCCAAGAGATGGCTACAAAGAATATCGAAGAATTTGAAAAGGCAGGAGTGAAGAAAATCGTTACGATTGATCCTCATGCTTATAACACATTTAAAAATGAGTATCCGGACTTTGGCTTGCAAGCAGAAGTCTATCATCATACAGAATTGTTAGCCCAGTGGGTGAAAGAAGGGCGTTTAAAGCCTGTTCATGCTATTGAAGAAACAGTTACGTACCATGATTCCTGTTATTTAGGAAGATACAACGAAGTGTACGAAGCGCCACGTGACATTTTGAAAGCGATTCCTGGAGTGAATCTTGTAGAAATGGCACGTAACCGTGAGACTGGAATGTGTTGTGGCGCAGGTGGTGGCTTAATGTGGATGGAAGAAACAACAGGCTCTCGTATTAACGTTGCTCGTACAGAACAAGCATTAGCTGTACAGCCATCCATTATCGGTACAGGTTGTCCATATTGCTTAACGATGATCAGTGATGGCACGAAAGCGAAAGAGGTAGAAGAAAAAGTTCAAACTCTTGATGTGACAGAGATTTTAGAACGATCTGTTATCGGACAGAAAAAAGAAGCGATGTAGTTTATAAGAATGTATACAACTTTAGAAAGAGGTGCAATGATTGCACCTCTTCTCAACGTAGGGATACCGAGCGAGCGCTCAGTGTTAAAAAATGAAATGGGGGAAAGAAACATGAGTAAAACAGTTATTTTAAGTGCTGCAAGAACACCAGTTGGAAAATTCGGAGGATCTTTAAAAGATGTAAAAGCGACGGAACTTGGAGGAATTGCAATTAAAGCAGCGCTTGAAAGAGCAAATGTTGCAGCTAGTGATGTTGAAGAAGTTATATTTGGAACGGTTATTCAAGGTGGACAGGGACAAATTCCATCGCGCCAAGCTGCAAGGGCTGCAGGAATCCCTTGGGAAGTGCAGACGGAAACAGTCAATAAAGTTTGTGCATCAGGCCTTCGTGCGGTTACGTTAGCGGATCAGATTATTCGTACTGGCGATCAATCACTGATTGTAGCTGGTGGTATGGAGTCGATGAGTAACAGTCCTTACATTTTACGCGGAGCAAGATGGGGATACAGAATGGGCAACAACGAAGTTATTGATTTAAACGTTGCTGACGGTTTAACATGCGCATTTTCAGGTACACACATGGGTGTTTATGGCGGAGAAGTTGCGAAGGAAGATGGAATTTCTCGCGAAGCGCAAGATGAATGGGCATATCGTAGCCATCAGCGTGCGGTTTCAGCGCATAAAGAAGGACGTTTTGAAGAGGAGATCGTTCCAGTAACGATCCCGCAAAGAAAAGGCGATTCTATTGTCGTTGCAAAGGATGAGGCGCCACGTGAAGATACAACGATTGAAAAGTTAGCAAAGTTAAAACCTGTATTTGATAAGACAGCGGCGGTGACAGCTGGTAATGCGCCAGGCTTGAACGATGGTGGTGCCGCACTTGTATTAATGAGCGAAGACAGAGCGAAGCAAGAAGGAAGAAAGCCATTAGCGACAATTTTGGCGCATACAGCAATTGCAGTGGAATCTAAAGATTTCCCAAGAACGCCAGGTTATGCAATTAACGCATTGCTTGAAAAAACAGGCAAGACAATTGAAGATATCGATTTATTCGAGATTAATGAAGCATTTGCAGCGGTAGCAATTGCAAGTACAGAAATCGCAGGAATTGATCCAGAAAAATTGAATGTAAATGGCGGCGCAGTAGCGATGGGACATCCAATTGGAGCAAGCGGAGCGCGCATTATCGTTACACTAATCCATGCGCTTAAGCAGCGCGGCGGCGGAATTGGAATTGCTTCGATTTGTAGCGGTGGCGGTCAAGGGGACGCAGTGATGATTGAAGTTCACTAATTAAAGTTCGAGGGTATAAAATTTATTAACAATTAAGGGGGAAGAAAAAATGGGTGTACAAAACATTGTTGTAATTGGTGCAGGGCAAATGGGATCAGGAATTGCACAAGTATGTGCAATGGCAGGATATGACGTGAAGGTACAAGATTTAAAACAAGAGCAATTAGATAGAGGTTTGGCTATCATTACGAAAAACTTAGCGCGCCAAGTAGAAAAAGGACGCATGAAGGAAGAAGAGAAGGAAGCGACATTAAATCGTCTTACAGTAACGCTTGATTTAGATTGTGTGAAAGAAGCGGATCTTATTATTGAAGCAGCTGTTGAGAAAATGGATATTAAAAAGAAAATCTTTGCGAATCTAGATGAAATTGCTCCAGAACACGCAATTTTAGCGACGAATACGTCATCTCTGCCAATTACAGAAATTGCAGCGGTAACGAAGCGTCCGGAAAAAGTAATCGGTATGCACTTTATGAATCCAGTTCCAGTTATGAAGCTTGTTGAGATTATTCGTGGTTTGGCTACAGTTGATGCGGTATATGAAGCAATTGAAGATATTACGAAAAAAATTGGGAAAGTACCAGTTGAAGTAAATGATTTCCCAGGTTTTGTATCAAACCGCATTTTGTTACCGATGATTAACGAAGCAATTTATACGTTATATGAAGGTGTAGCGACGAAAGAAGCAATTGATGAAGTAATGAAGCTGGGTATGAACCATCCGATGGGGCCTTTGACGCTCGCTGATTTTATCGGTTTAGATACGTGTTTATACATTATGGAAGTGTTGCATGAAGGATTAGGAGATAGTAAATATCGCCCATGTCCGTTATTACGTAAGTATGTGAATGCAGGATGGTTAGGTCGTAAAACAGGTCGTGGATTCTACGTTTACGAATAAATTCCCCCTTTGTTACAAAATAGTGGTCTTACCAAATTGTTAAAAGGATATATAGCAAATGGAGGCGGAGTATATGAACTTTCGTTTTAATGAAGAGCAGCAAATGATGAGGAAAATGGTTCGGGATTTTGCACAGAAGGAAATAGCTCCCTTTGTTCCTAGTATGGAACAAGGGGTGTTCCCAAAAGAGGTTTTACAAAAGATGGGTAATCTTGGATTAATGGGGATTCCAGCGCCTGCAAAATACGGCGGGGCAGAAATGGATTTTATTTCTTACATTCTAGCAATTGAGGAAATCTCAAAGGTAAGTGCAACAGTTGGTGTAATTTTAGCTGTACATACGTCAGTTGGAATGAATCCGATTTTATATTTCGGAACAGAAGAACAGAAGAAAAAATATGTTTCTAAACTTGCAACCGGGGAATATTTAGGCGCATTTGCTTTAACAGAGCCAAATGCAGGATCGGATGCAGGGAGTTTGAAATCAAGAGCTGTAAAAAAAGGCGATCATTATATTATTAATGGATCGAAAGTGTTTATTACAAATGGTGGTGAAGCAAGTACGTACATTGTATTCGCTTCTACAAATCCAGATGCAGGAAAAAGTGGTATTTCTGCATTTATAGTAGAGAAAGATACACCTGGTTTAATCATCGGAAAAGATGAACATAAGATGGGGCTTCTCGGTTCTCGTACGGTACAACTTACTTTTGAAGATATGAAAGTGCCAGCTGAGAATTTACTTGGGGAAGAAGGACAAGGATTCAAGGTGGCAATGGCGAATTTAGATGTTGGGCGAATTGGAATCGGTGCACAGGCGTTAGGAATTGCTGAAGCGGCGCTTGCATGTGCGATTGATTATGCAAAAGAACGAGAGCAATTTGGGAAACCAATTGCGGCGCAGCAAGGGATTGGCTTCAAACTTGCAGATATGGCAACAAGTGTCGAAGCAGCAAGGTTACTCGTATATAGAGCGGCGTCTCTTAGGGCACAAGGATTACCATGCGGTAAAGAAGCATCTATTGCGAAATTATTTGCTTCTAAGACAGCGGTTGAAGTCGCGATTGAGGCGGTGCAAGTATTTGGTGGTTACGGTTATACGAAAGACTATCCAGTAGAACGATTTTTCCGTGATGCGAAAATCACGCAAATATATGAAGGAACAAGTGAAATACAGAAACTTGTTATTAGCCGTGCTTTATAAAAGGGCGAGGGGGAGACGGAGATGCATTTTAAACTATCAGAAGAACATGAAATGATAAGAAAAATGGTTCGAGATTTTGCTAAAAATGAAGTAGCACCAACAGCAGCTGAGCGTGATGAGGAAGAGAGATTTGATCGAGAGTTATTTGATCAAATGGCAGAGCTTGGTTTAACCGGTATTCCGTGGCCTGAAGAATACGGAGGAATTGGAAGCGATTACTTAGCATACGTAATTGCTATTGAAGAATTATCTCGAGTTTGTGCTTCAACAGGTGTAACACTATCTGCACATACTTCACTTGCGGGATGGCCAATTTTTAAATTTGGGACAGAAGAACAAAAGCAAAAGTTTTTACGACCGATGGCTGAAGGGAAGAAAATTGGTGCATACGGCTTAACGGAGCCAGGATCTGGATCGGATGCTGGTGGAATGAAGACAATCGCAAAGAGAGATGGCGACCATTATATTTTAAATGGATCAAAAATTTTCATTACAAATGGCGGTATTGCTGATATTTATGTTGTTTTTGCGCTAACTAATCCTGAATCGAAGCAGCGCGGTACGAGTGCATTTATTGTAGAAAGTGATACACCGGGATTTTCAGTTGGGAAGAAGGAGAGCAAGCTAGGGATTCGCTCTTCACCAACGACTGAAATTATGTTTGAAGATTGCCGTATTCCTGTAGAGAATCTACTTGGAGAAGAGGGGCAAGGATTTAAAGTTGCGATGCAAACATTAGATGGAGGTCGTAACGGTATTGCGGCGCAAGCTGTTGGTATTGCACAAGGGGCTTTAGATGCTTCTGTAGAATATGCAAGGGAGCGCCATCAATTTGGAAAGCCAATTGCGGCGCAGCAAGGGATTGGCTTTAAACTTGCGGATATGGCAACAGATGTAGAAGCGGCACGCCTTTTAACATATCAAGCGGCTTGGCTTGAATCAGAAGGGCTTCCGTATGGAAAAGAATCAGCGATGTCAAAAGTATTTGCGGGGGATACAGCGATGAAGGTGACGACTGAAGCGGTGCAAGTATTTGGTGGTTACGGTTATACGAAAGATTATCCAGTAGAGCGTTATATGCGAGATGCAAAGATTACACAAATATATGAAGGAACACAAGAGATTCAGAGGCTTGTAATTTCTCGTATGTTAACGAAGTAGGAACGAAAGCGTAGGTATTTTCCTACGCTTTTTCCTTCCAAAAAATAATAGAGAGAGGTGAAGGTAATGGTTAAACATAATGTACATGCATCGGTGAAAGATGAAAAATTAGTTGCGTTAAGACGTGAACAAATGATTAAAGGTGCGGTGCAACTGTTTAAACAAAAAGGATTTCCGCGTACAACAACGAGAGAGATTGCAAAAGCGGCGGGATTTAGTATAGGGACACTTTATGAGTACATTCGTACAAAAGATGATGTTTTGTATTTAGTTTGTGATAGTATATATGAACATGTAAAAGAACGATTAGAGGAAGTAGTATGTACAGAAAAAGGGAGTATAGAAAGTTTAAAGATAGCGATAACGAATTACTTTAAAGTGATGGACGAATTACAAGAAGAAGTATTAATTATGTATCAAGAAGTACGTTTTTTACCGAAAGAATCTCTCCCATATGTATTAGAAAAAGAGTTTCAAATGGTAGGAATGTTTGAGGATATTTTAGAACAGTGTACGGAAAATGGAACGTTTATATTAAATAAAAAAGAAATACAGCTTCTTGCACATAATATTTTTATACAAGGACAAATGTGGGGGTTTAGACGCTGGGCGCTGCAAAAACTGTATACGCTTGAAGAATATACAGAAATGCAAATTAGGTATGTGTTGCAAGGTGCCCATATGCTTCCGAAATAAGGAACAGACAAATTATTAATTTTATTACCATATAAAAGTTTCCCGTTTTTTTTGTAGCATATTTGTGCGACTTTTGTTTATAATGAATAGTATGGATTTTTTTAAGCAGACCGTTATATATAAGGTTATATTTGATGAAAGGAAGTGCCGCATAAGTGAATTTTAAGCAATATTCACCAGAAGAGCTAAAAGAATGTTCAATGATTGAAGTTGTACATAGCGTTTTAGGGGATAAAAGACAAGCAACGACATTCAACGAGTTGGTTCAAGAAATCGCTCAAGTGCTGGGACTATCTCAAGAGCAAGTTAATGCGAAACTCGCACAATTTTATACAGATTTAAACATCGATGGACGTTTCATTAATTTAGGAGAAAATCGTTGGGGACTACGCAGCTGGTACCCATATGAGCAAATTGATGAAGAAATCTTACCGCAGCCAAAACCGAAGAAGAAACGTAAAGTTGAAGAAGACGGTTTTGACGACTACATTGAAGAAGATGAAGATGACTTTGACGATGCAGACGGAAATGCAGACGAAGAAGATGATGTAGAAGATTTGGACAAGGTTCTTGAAGAAGAAGACGGAGATGACGACGATCTTGATGATTTAGAAGAAGATGAAGAAGAACTGTAGTTCTTGACTTTTCATTATCGTCCATGTAGAATCATTTTTGGGCTCTTTAAAAAAGGACGATAATACTTTTAAAGTTTAAATATAAAAGAAAATTGCTCC